>NZ_JBGKDP010000097.1:0-3033 GCF_042954245.1 Parasynechococcus sp. | reverse complement strand
CAACCGGGGGGATGTGCCGGAACGTTCCGGCGTGGTCCATGGGTGTTCGATGTTGGGGCGACTCAGGTCGCTGGGTTGGAGCCCGGAGGCAGTCATGCGCGACTGTTGAAGCATCTGGACATGCCTCTGCCCAGGGCAGAGCTTCTGGACCCAGGTTGTGTGGTCGACCTGGGCGATGACTCCCCTCCCATTTTGCTCTGGCATGACCCGGAAGCTTGGGCTGCCGAGCGTGAGCGTCAATTCCCAGGCAGCCAACGCTTCTGGAACCTTTGCCATCAGTTGCATTCCAGCAACTGGCAGTTCGCCAACCAGGACCCCGTGGTGACGCCGCGCTCCCTCTGGGATCTCGGCACATTGCTGCGGGCCCTGCGTCCCGCAACGCTGGCATCGGGACTGTTCACAGGTCTGACCATTGCCGATTTGTTGCAGCTGTGTGGGTGCGGTGACGATCAACGGCTGCGGCGCTTTCTCGACCTCCAGCTGAAGCTGTACTCCCAGGAACCGGCCAATCGCACGGCGGCGCTGTACGGCGCAACCGTCCTGCACATGGCCCAAGCACCTCTCGGGCTCTGGCATCTGGAGGGATCGATGCAGGTGTTGAGCAATCAGCTGGTGGCGGCCATTGAGCGCGACGGCGGAACGGTGCTGATGAAGCATCGGGTCACCAAGCTGCAGCCCAGCTCATCCGGTTGGCAGGTGAATGTGAAGTCCGGCAAGGGCGCGGAACAACAACTCAGCAGCCGCGATGTGGTTTGCAGCCTGCCCCCCCAGTGCCTGCTGGAGCTGATCGAACCGGATCAGCTGCCCAAGGGATACCGAAAGCGACTGGAAAACCTGCATGAACCGAGTGGTGCGCTGGTGCTCTACGGAGCGGTGCGGCGTGATGCACTGCCACATCCCTGCGCAGGCCATCTCCAGCGGGGCTGCGCATCCCCGGGGCCTCTGTTCGTCTCCATCAGCCGCGAGGGCGATGGGCGTGCGCCCCAGGGGCAGGCCACCTTGATTGCCAGCGTGTTCACACCAACAGGCGACTGGTGCCGCTTGCCGGAGCCGGAGTACCAACAGCGCAAAACAGAGATGTTGAACTTGATCCAAGCCGAACTGAACCGCTGGCTGTTCCTTGAAGACGACGCCTGGTTGCAGGCTGAACTGGCAACACCACGGGGCTTCGCCGGCTGGACGGGCCGTCCCAATGGCATGGTCGGGGGCCTTGGACAGCATCCAAGCCGGTTCGGCCCCTTCGGCCTGGCAGGACGAACACCCATGCCTGGTCTTTGGCTCTGCGGCGACAGCCTCCATCCGGGCGAGGGCACAGCAGGGGTGAGCCTGTCAGCCCTCAACATCTGCCGTCAGCTCAGGGCCGAGCGGGGACAAACCCTCAGCTTTCGGAGCTGACCTCCCCCGGTGCCCTCAAAAAATCCGGGCGCAGGGTCTGCGTTCGGCGCAGTTCCAACTCGAGCTGAGACCAGTTTTGCTGGAGCACAGCATCTTCGAGCTGCTCCAGGCTCCAGCGGTAGGCCGCCAAGCCGCGCAACACCGCATCTCTGTTGGTGGAGGCCATCGCCACCCCCAGCTCGGGATTCCCTCCACCCACGCGACTGGTGTCTGCAAAGCCGCTGGACGCCAGCACCATGGCCAACTGCCGAAACTCCGGATCCCGTTCATCGCCCACCGCCCGCAGCAGTGCAGCACTCACCAGCACCGGCATGTGGGAAATCAGAGCAACCGCCTGGTCGTGCTGGGACGCGGTGGACGTCAGCCAATGGCCACCCACGCTGACGGCCAGATGACGAACCTGGGCCAGGGCAGCGGGGTCTGTTGCCGCATCGGGAGTTGCGATCCAAGGGCGGCCGCGGAACAGATCCACCACCCCGGCCTCAACGCCCGCCTGAGCTGTGCCTGCCATGGGGTGACTCGCCACAAAGCGAGGATGTCGCTGGCGCCAAGCCTCCAACACGGGCTGTTTAACCGAACCAACATCGGTGATCACCGCTACTTCAGGCAAGGCGGCAACGAGCTCATCCGGTGGGTTCAGCAGCAAGGGAATTGGCAACGCCAAGATCACCAGGTCGCAGTCCGAGAGGCAGCTGGGATCGGTCGACACCGCTCCCACCAGCCCTCGGGCCATGGCGCGATCCGCCGTGGCCTGGCGATGCACGAGGCCCTGCACCGTCCAGCCCCGAGCCTGGAGATCCAAACCAAGGGATCCCCCGATCAATCCAAGGCCGACGATCCCCACACGTCCCGGTTGCACGGCCATTCCTCCCGCAGGGTCGTGAAGCCATGTTGATGGATGGATTGCCATGAACCAATCGCCAGGGGAACCCTGCTTAGGGTTTGACGATGTTGGAAGCCCAGGCCCACCACCAGATCAAAACCCTGCTTCGTCAGGAGGAATTGGACTGGCCCCACCACCTGACCCTGAGCCGGCTGGTGGCAAGAAGCCTGAGGCGTCGCGACACGACACTCGTCCATCTCCCTCCCAGCAGCAGCGAACGCTGGTGGCTCGGTCTGCTGGTGCCGCTGTGTCTGGCTCCCGAATCGGGGGCACTGGTGCTGACGGCCTCACAGCGCCGCCGCCTGCTCCAGTTGGAATTGCCCCGCCTCCGCAACCAGGGCCTGAGGCTCCCCTGCTGGCAGGGACCGACGCCTCCGCAGGGTCCACAGCTCTGGCTGATGGATGTTGCCGAGCTGATTCAGGCCCATCGCGACGGGTACTTGGGCCAACGGCAACTGCTGATCCCGGAGATGGATCAATTGAGCCGGAGGATGCGCAACGCTTTCACCTTGGAGATCGAGCATCAGCACTGGGATGAACTGCGCCAGGCCTGTCCCCAGGCGGAATCCGGATTGCTCGAGCTGCATGACCGCATGAGCCGGCAGCTGTTCGCTGATGCCACGAGGCCCGGTGGCGCAGTGCGACTCGAAGGCTCAGCCGGGCAGGCTCTGCGTGACCTGCTCCGGCTGATGCCAGCCAGCCCTGAGCCATGGAACACCCTCCGCAGCATCAACCCGGCGGAGTGGAGTCAATGG
>NZ_JBGKDP010000096.1:0-1769 GCF_042954245.1 Parasynechococcus sp. | reverse complement strand
CGTTGGTGAAATCGGGGTGAGGTTGATCGATGTCAGCAGGCCCTGCAGGGATATAGAGGTGCGACTGAGGCGCAGCCGCAGGGTGTGGCTGTCGGCTTCCTCCACCGCCGCAATCCGGTCGCCCACCACATAGCTGAGGGTTCCGATCTCGAGGAAGCGCCGCAGGCTGAAGGCCATGGCTGCGGCATTGAACGGCGTTCCGTCATGGAAACGTACATCGGTGCGCAGGGGAACTGTGACGGTGCGACCGCCATCACTCAGAACGGGGGCCGATGCCGCCAGGCGGGGTTCCAGTGAGCCATCCCGCCTGAGGCGATAGAGCGGATCCCCCAGGGCGCTGATCAGCTGTACGGCGCCGAGGGTGCTGGCCTGGGCTGGATCCAGGGAACTGATTCGCCCTGCTGAGGCTACCGTGATGCGGCTGGTGGGGGGCGGGGCCTGACACCCCATCTGGGTGATGGCCAAAGCCAGGGCCATCAGTGCGCCACCGCACGTCCATCTCGTGGGGCGATCGATGCGCTTCAACGGGGCTCAACCATCTACGGGTAGGCCCATTCAACAGGGACTTACCCGACCTGGCGAATCCTTTCCAACGAGATTTCGAACACCGGTGAGCCCTCGTTGCTCTGCAGGGGCCAGCGGCGCACCCAGCAGCGGTCGTGGTCGCCATCCACGCCGACCACTTGGTAGGTGTCATCGTCACTATCAAGATTGACGCAATCTCCTTGGTGCACCGTCATCGGATTCACCCCCTCCTCGAGGGAACAGCCTTGACCGGGACTCGAATAAGTGAGGTTCTGCATGAACCGTTTCGAGCACAGATCTGAGGATTCAGGCCTGTGCCGTGAAAGTTTTTGATACTCTGGCGCACGCTCGGGGGCATTCGCCAGGGCCGAGGCTCTCCCTAGAGGCAGCCGAGGTGAGCGGCCAGGCCAGACACCTCCGGCAGAGCCTGGATGGCGTCCAGGGCTTCATTCATTTGGCGTTGGCTCACTTCGTGGGTGATCACAACGATCTCGGCGCCGGCGTCGCTGGCATTGAACTGCACGATCGACTGGATCGACACGTTGCGTTGGCCGAAGCAGCCGCCCACGTTGCCAATCACGCCTGGGGCGTCTTTTGTCTCGAAACGCACATAGTGGCGTTGGCGAATGTCGCCTGAGTCGACGAGAGCGCAGGGTCGCCAGCTGCTTGCCGCCAGCAGGGGATCCACTTTCCCGGGATTTTCACTGGCCTGGCGGATGCCAGCGATGTTGAGGATGTCTGCTACCACCGCAGAGGCGGTCGGGCCGGCTCCCGCACCGGGCCCGTAGAACATCACCTGGCCGATTGGGTCACCTTCCACAAGGATGGCGTTGTTGACGCCGTTCACGCCCGCCAGGGGGTGGTCCTTGGGAACCAGCGTGGGCTGCACCCGCAGGGAGAGGGGCAGGGGATCGCCGCTTTCACCCATGCGCTCGGCCACGGCCAGCAGCTTCAAGCCGTAACCGAGTTGGTTAGCGTAGTCTACATCCACACCCTGTAGGCCACTGATGCCGTCGGTGGGAACTGCAGCGCGATCCACGCTGCCACCGAAGGCCAGGGTGGCCAGGATCGCGATCTTGTCGGCCGCATCAAGACCGTCCACATCCGCTGCCGGATCGGCTTCGGCGTAGCCCAGCTCCTGGGCATCCTTGAGCACTGCGTCATAGGCGGCCCCCTCCTCAGCCATGCGGGTGAGGATGTAGTTGGTGGTGCCGTTGATGATGCCGCTGACGCGGTTGATGCGG
>NZ_JBGKDP010000095.1:0-1903 GCF_042954245.1 Parasynechococcus sp. | reverse complement strand
ACCCCGAATTGAGTTGGATCCACCCATGCAGAACGCCTCGTACGGGGGCGCTTCACCCATAATCGCTCCTCCCTTGAGCTGCACACCGATGGCCTGTGGGCAATCGGCCTCGTCACCGGGCTTTGGACGACAACCCTTATGAAGCTTGAGCCAGTCCACAGGGAAAAACTGGATGTAGCTGGCCCGCAAACGGTTAAAGGTGGGCGAATCGCTGTTAATTCCTACGAATTGCTCAGTTCCCGCCGAGAAGAAGTTGCCGCTGGTGGGATTGCGGGAGTCGTTGAGAGTGCTGTAAGTGGTAGCGAAACGCGCACCGATCAGGGTGTTGCTTTCGGCGCAGTTATAGGCAATGCAAATAACTTCATCTTTGTCGACCTCGCCATTTCCAGCCTTCCGCTTTTTGGTGGAGACGCCATAGGGCCTGGTGCTACCTACAAAATTGACTGGCTTCACTTCAGAGAAGGACATACCAGCGAGCACATTCCACTTGCTGTCCTTGTACGGATCACCTCCGTTTAAAGGGCGAGCGAAGGAAAAGTTGCCACCGGTTTTGCGCAACACGATCGTGTCGCCCTCGTAATCGAACCAACTACGGTTCGGATAAGCGGCTTCAGCCAACCTGACATCATCAGGAGCGGCAGCACCGCCCGTGAAATCGTAAACACGGCCTATTTCGTAAGCGGAACTTGAGCCGTTATCGGCGTAGTTCTTTGCTGTGCGGATGTTGCCGTTGTCTTCGCTTTGGAAGACCTGAGGCACCTGCTGGCTCAGGAACACCGAGGTGCGGAAGCTGGTGCGGTGCTTATCACCATAAATCCAGGGATCCGAAAAATTAAGGTTGGCCAGTCCGCCGTACTGGCCATAAGTGATGTTCGTACCAATATTCCAAACTCTGCCGAGAAAATTGGTTTCCTGCAACTGCACCTGACCGAACACCCCCTGACTCTGGCTGTAGCCAAGACCACCGGAGAGCTGTCCGGTGGACTGCTCAACGATGCCGAGAACAATCACAACATCGCCGGGCTGCTCGGGCACTGGCCGCAACGTCACCTTCACATCACTGAACAGCTGGGTGCCGTACAGCCGTTTGATGTCCCGCTCCAGCTGATTGCGATTGAATGGATCACCGGGTTGGATCGAAACCTCCCTGGTGACCACCCATTCCTTGGATTTACCGCGAATGGGATTGCCGTTCTCATCGGTGTCGTCACCATCTTGGGTGAGGAATTTGACCTCAACGCCAGCCACACTGCCCTGGAGCAACTTCAGCGTGACCACACCATCAGGGCTGACCCGTTCTGGCCCGGACACCCGCGCAAGGGAATAGCCCTGATTAGCCATGGAGGCCTGCAGGGCCTTCATCTGCTGCTGCAGATCATTAAGGTTCAGAGTAAAGCCGTAATCGGAGACAAACGTCTCCTCAATCACCTCATCCGAGAGGAGATTCTCATCGTCGCCGCTGATCTCCACAGCACTCAGCGGAGGGAAGGGTTCCACCTGAACAACCACTTGAACCCCGAGCGGTCCGTTCTGGGGAACGATCCGAACATCAGAGAACCAGCCCGTGGCCTGAATGCTATTCAGATCGTTCTGCAACTCCTCACGGGTAACACGCATCCCCGGACGCACCTGCATGGCGTCGTAGGTGGAGATCTGAAGACGTTCCTCCTCCGGGTGGCCCTCGATGCCCTCAATCAGCACCTCAGAAATCAGCACCCAGGGCTGTTCCACCACGGTGTCTTCCACCACAACCTCTTCCCCCTCAACGGGTTGGTTCGCAGGCGTGGTCTCCTGCGCCATCACTGGTGGAGCAACCAAGGGGATCCCCAGCATCAGACCCAAAACCATGCGACGAACGGCAACCGAGGAGCGGCGGGACGAACGGCGGGTCATCGAGACACAG
>NZ_JBGKDP010000094.1:0-3874 GCF_042954245.1 Parasynechococcus sp. | reverse complement strand
CATCAAGGCTTCCTTGGCAACACGGCTCAGAGTCTGTGCTTCCTGGGGCGCATCTCCAACGCAGATCGTGATGCAGCTGTCGCCGTGATACCCCTCGAAGTAGGCGCCGGTATCAACCTTCAGCAGATCGCCCTGGCGAATCACACGCTTCGGACTAGGGATGCCATGCACCACTTCGTTGTTGATGCTGGCGCAGATGCTCGCTGGAAAGCCGTGATATCCCTTGAAACTTGGGGTCGCCCCCATTTCTCGAATGCGTTTCTCGGCATAAGCATCGATTTCTCCCGTCGTCTGGCCAGGCTCCACCATTCCAATCACCTTCCGCAGCACGGTGGCGACGATGTGGCTGGCCTGGCGCATGATCTTCACTTCACGGGCTGATTTGATCTCAACACCGCGACGCTTCTGAATGCGCGGGCCCGTCGCCGTCACCTGCCCCTGCGCTGCCTGGGTGGATGCCAGAAGATCAGCAAAGAGATTCATGGCTCAGCCCAATATCCGTCACGCTATCAACAGCAACCGAATTGATGCCGGTCATGTCGCTGCTTGTGCGCTTGCGCGAACTACACCGAAGCGTTGCACCTTTCGTTCTCGCACCATTGCTGGTGACGGTGTGCTCAGGCGTCAGTTACCGCTTAGCCCGGGACTGGTTCAGAGCCAGCCGCGAACAAGTTCACTGGTTAATGGTTGTGCACGAAGGAGAATGGCTTGGATCCACGCTTGAACCGGTTGTCGTTTTTCTGAATGCCGTTGGCCTGATTTGGATGCTGATTACAGGGGCAGTGCTCCTGATCGAGCGATGGCGTCGAAAGGTACACTCATAGTTTGGCGATTCAACGCGGAGCTGGGATGACAGCCGATTCGAAGGACACAGCGGTGACCGACGAGAACACCGAGACGGCTGTGGAAACAGCACCTGAGGCCACAGCGGCGAAGCCCAGCCAGGCTTCGAGTGCTCCTGCCAAAAAGCTGAGCCCCGAAGCTCTGATTCGTACCTTTGAGTCGGCACAGCAGAAAGAAGATCTTCCTGAGATCTACGTGGGCGACACCGTGCGCGTTGGTGTTCGCATCAGCGAAGGCAACAAGGAGCGCGTTCAGCCCTACGAGGGTGTGGTGATTTCCAAGCGCCATGGTGGTCTCAACCAGACCATCACCGTGCGCCGGATTTTCCAGGGCATCGGCGTTGAGCGAGTGTTCATGCTACACAGCCCCCAAGTAGCTTCCATCAAGGTGGAACGGCGCGGTAAAGTGCGCAGGGCGAAGCTTTTCTATCTGCGGGAACGGGTGGGCAAGGCCACCCGCGTGAAGCAGCGCTTCGATCGCTGAGGTCTCGACCTCGTTCAATCAGTTGCCAGCTTCAACGTTGGCTGAGGGGTACATCGCCTTGCGCCGTTAGTTCAGTTGGTAGAACGCAGGTCTCCAAAACCTGATGTCGGGGGTTCGAGTCCTCCACGGCGCGTCCGATGTTCCCCTCGTGCAGTTTCCCGGTTCTGAGCATGGAGTTGGATCTTCAACCTGGTGATGTTGTGAAGGTGTTGGAGTCAGCCGCCCTCGGCTGGGTCCGTGCCCGAGTGATACGCGTCAAGTCCGGCGGCCGCGTGGTCGTTCAGAGTGATCAAGGACGTGAATTCACAGCCCGCGGCAATCAGGTTCGGCTCATCGAACCTGCAGGATTCCGTCCCTGAATTTTTGGGCATTCGGCCACGAGCCGATGCTCCGCCTAGTTTCCCGGGGACATTGTCGTCGGGATTTTTTATTGGCAACACCCGGATGACAAGACAAGGCTGATCCATCGCTCAGTTGTTGACGGAGGGCAGGGCAACAGTTGATACTGATTAGGTCGCGCAAGCGACGCAGATCAGATTCTTCGGAGCGCTTCTCGCGAGTTCTGAATCAGGTTTGGGACCGTAGTTCAACCGGTTAGAGCACCGCCCTGTCACGGCGGAAGTTGCGGGTTCGAATCCCGTCGGTCCCGTTCTCACCACCAAGAGCAACGATGGTGCGCGTTCGATTGGCCCCCAGCCCAACGGGCACGCTCCATATTGGAACGGCGCGAACCGCTGTGTTCAATTGGCTCTACGCCAAGCACGAGCAAGGAACGTTCGTGCTGCGTATTGAAGACACCGACAAGGAGCGATCCAAGCCCGAGTACACCCAAAACATTCTCGAAGGCCTGCAGTGGCTCGGGATCAACTGGGACGAGGAACCCGTCATCCAGAGCGAACGGGTGGCGCAGCATCGTGAAGCGATACAGACCCTGCTCGATCGGGGATTGGCCTACCGCTGCTACGCCAGCGAAACGGAACTCACGGCCATGCGCGATGCGCAGAAAGCGGCCAATCAAGCTCCGCGCTATGACAACCGCCACAGGACTCTGACGCCCGAGCAGGAGCAGGCGTTTCAGGCAGAAGGCCGTCAAGCGGTGATCCGCTTTCGCATTGATGACGCTGCCGAAATTCGCTGGAATGATCTGGTGCATGGCGCTATGAGCTGGCGAGGCTCTGACCTTGGCGGAGACATGGTGATTGCCCGTCGTGCCCCGGCGGATCAAATCGGCGACCCCCTCTACAACCTTGTTGTTGTGGTGGATGACGCCGCGATGGAAATCACCCATGTGATTCGCGGTGAAGATCACATTGCCAACACCGCCAAGCAACTGCTCCTCTACGAAGCCCTGGGCCTGCCCTTACCGACCTTTGCCCACGCTCCTCTCATCCTCAATGCCGAGAGACGCAAGCTCTCGAAACGGGATGGGGTGACCTCCATCAACGACTTCCGCGCCATGGGCTACACCCCTGACGCCATCGCTAACTACATGACGTTGTTGGGGTGGTCCGTACCGGAGGGCATGGAGGAACGGTTCAGCTTGAGTGAGGCCGCAGCCGTTTTTGGTTTCGACCGCGTCAACAAAGCCGGGGCACGTTTCGATTGGGACAAGCTCAACTGGCTGAATGCCCAGGTTCTGCATGGCTGGACGGCGAAACATCTTCTGGAGGAACTGACGCCCCTTTGGGCCGAACGCGGTTGGACCCCTCCCAGCGACAGCAGCTGGTGCCTCGACCTCTGCGCCTTGCTGGGGCCATCCCTCACCCTCCTCAAAGATGGCGTCGACCAAGCGGAACCATTCTTTGATCGTCCGGATCTCCAGGAGAATGCTCTCGAGCAACTCGCGATCGAAGGAGCCAAAGCGGTCATTGCCGACCTGCTTCAGCGGCTCGAAAACAACCCTTGGGATGGCAGCGACGTTGATCAAGCCAAGGCTTGGCTGGGGGATGCCGCCAAAGCAGCCGGTGTGAAGAAAGGGGTTGTGATGAAATCCCTGCGCGCCGCTCTGCTGGGGCGTCTTCAAGGTCCCGATCTGATCACCACGTGGTCACTGCTGGCCCGAATCGGTGAGGATCTGCCGCGTCTGCGCCGCTGCCTCGGCTGAGGCAGGCTCGTCATCGTCAGCTTTGACCAGGCCAAGAGCCTGAGCCAACGGCTGGGCCGTGAGGCCCTGGAGGCCAACGGTCATCAGGATGGTCAGGAACACCAACCCCTGAAGGCGTCCCGCCCCCAGGATGCCGGCCTGCTCCAAACGAATCGCGAAGAGAGAGGCAACCGCTGCGGTGACGATGCCTCGCGGAGCGAGCCAACCCAGAAACAGCCGTTGCTCAAGCTTGAAAGGCAACCCGATGGTGGCCAAACCCACGCCTATCGGACGCAACACAAGCATCAACGACAACACGCAGAGGACGCCGCCCCAACCCAGCGGGCTGAGTTCAGCCCAGGACACGTCAGCGGCCAGCAGCGGAAACAGCATTGTGATCGCCAACTGCGCCAGTTCTTGAATCAAGCCATCCAATTCAGCGGTGTGAGGTCCTGGACGTCGACC
>NZ_JBGKDP010000093.1:0-3679 GCF_042954245.1 Parasynechococcus sp. | reverse complement strand
ACCGCACCGGCCATTGGCTTGGTCTGGATGTGCATGACGTGGGGGCCTACAGGCTCGGTGAGCAACCTGCGCCGCTGGAGCCAGGCATGGTGCTCACCGTTGAGCCCGGTCTTTACGTCAGCGATCGCCTCAGCGTGCCGGAAGGACAGCCAGAGATTGACGATCGCTGGAAAGGCATCGGCATCCGCATCGAAGACGACGTTGCCGTCACCGAGCCCGGCCATGAGGTGCTCACCGCGAGCTCCCTCAAGAGCGTTGCTGCGATGGAGCGCTGATCGCCTCGATCAGAGGGGAGTTTCGCGGAGGACAGTTGCCCTCATCCCGCGACTCCTTCCCAGTGCAAGACCGCTTCGGTGGTCGTCAGCACTTGATCGGCGCCGGCCTCCCGCAGCCGTTGCTCATAGATTTCGCGCGCCGTAGCCTGCTCTGCGGTTTGCAGGTGAGGCGGCGCCACCGCCAGGCTCACGAATTGTTGTTCCGGCCAGCGTTTCCGTGCCTGGATCACGGTGTGCACATCGGCCACGGTGTCGCCGAGATAGGCCACCTGAACTCCCTCGGCACTGGCCCCCAGTGCCTTGGCCAGGCGGATCAAGCCTGTAGGGTCCGGTTTGTCGGGGGCATCGCCCATTGCGATCAGGGGCGGGTCCTGGAGCCCCAGGCGCTGCTGCAGCACGAAGCGGGCCGAGGGCGGCTCAGCCCCACTCACAAATCCCCAGCGCAGCTTGCGCCTCGACAGCGTGGCGAAAAAGCTGGCGTCCACCAGAAGAGGCTCATCACCGATAAACCCCGTCCATTGGCTGGGGTCCTCTTCCGGATCTCCGCCAAAGTAGAAGCCGCTGAACACATCAATCAGCGCGGCGCGATCCGACAGCTCAGCGCCATGGCGCCGCAGCAGTTCAAGACTGGCGTCCCAGTCGTTGTTCCAGGCTCCTTCAGCCTTTAACGCATCAATGACATCAGCGCTGGGCTGCCAACCGCAGTAGTGCTGCACAGTGCATTGAAGGGCCCGTCGATAGCTGCCCGCTACATCGCGGATCACACCATCGATGTCGAACAGCAGGATGGTTGGGGATCCCAGAACATCTGATGGGTAGCGGCTGGTAGGTTAGTTGTTTATATCTCTGTCTTGAGCGCTGACACCATGACGGTCACCGAAGGCGCTGCCCCTATCGACCAGGAGGTCGCGACTCCGTCCGCCGACGCGGCTGAAGGCGCCACCCAGGCAGCTGAAACCACTGAAAAGCCTGCAGCTAGCGAAGGCGAAGGCCGTCCTGTGCTGAAGGGCGCCGCCGCGGCTCTGGCCACGGCCACCATCGATGCCGATGGTGTCCCTTCCGGTTACACCCCCAAGGCCGATGAGGGCCGCTTCCTTCTGAAGATCCTCTGGCTCCCCGACAACGTGGCCCTCGCGGTTGATCAGATCGTTGGCGGTGGCCCCAGCCCCCTCACCTCCTACTTCTTCTGGCCCCGTGAGGATGCTTGGGAAAGCCTGAAGACCGAGCTGGAAGGCAAGAGTTGGATCACCGACAACGAGCGGGTTGAAGTGCTCAACCAGGCCACTGAGGTGATCAACTACTGGCAGGAAGAGGGCAAAGGCAAGAGCCTCGACGAGGCCAAGGTCAAGTTCCCCGACGTCACCTTCTGTGGTACCGCCTAATTCCGCCTCTCAACGTGTTGATTCCAACCTGCCTCCGGGCAGGTTTTTTTATGCCTGCGCGCCGCGAACACTAAAACAAGCCAGGGGTTTCAGCCCCTGGCTTGTTGAACGTCATCTGTGGAACAGGCGGATGAATCAGTCGGCGGTTTTGCTGGCCTGAAGGCGAGCGCGAACTTCATTCAGCTGTTGCTGGGCCTTGAGTTTTTCCGGAGAAGCCGGTTGGCCTTCCATGCCAGCCACCACGCTGGTGGCCTTTTGGAAAGCGGTCTCGGCGGCAGCGGCATCGATGGAGCTGCCCAGTTCGGCCTTGTTCACCAGAACGGTGACTTCATCAGCGTCTACTTCGGCGAACCCCCCCATCAGGGCGATGGAGTTCCAGGCACCGTTGGCACGCACCCGCAGCACACCGATGTCGATGGCGGTGAGCAGGGAGATGTGGCCCGGCAGGATGCCGAGTTGACCGGTGGTACTGGGCAGGATCACCTCGTCGGCGCTGCCATCAAAGACGTTCTGGTCTGTTGCCAGCACGCGGAGGATGAGGGACATGAACCTTGGTTCGAAAAGAGAACGGACTGTCGGGAAACACGTGATCGGGGGTGTGAATCACACCCCCGCAGTGATCACTTGGTTTCGGCGGCGATCTTCTCGGCCTTGGCTTTCACTTCGTCGATGTTGCCCACCAGGTAGAAGGCGGCTTCGGGAAGGCTGTCCAGCTCACCGGAAAGGATCTGGTTGAAACCAGCGATGGTCTCCTCCAGCTTCACGTACTTGCCGGGCATGCCGGTGAAGATCTCGGCCACGAAGAAAGGCTGGGAGAGGAATTTCTCCACCTTCCGGGCACGATCCACGGTGCGACGGTCGTCTTCCGACAGTTCGTCGAGACCCAGAATCGCGATGATGTCCTGCAGTTCCTTGTAGCGCTGCAGGGTGGATTGCACGGCACGGGCGGTGCGGTAGTGCTCGTCACCCACCACAGCTGGCTGCAGCATGGTGCTGGTGGAATCAAGAGGATCCACAGCGGGGTAGATGCCCTTGGAGGCCAGGGCACGGTTCAGCACCGTGGTGGCGTCGAGGTGAGCAAAGGTGGTGGCCGGAGCGGGGTCGGTCAGGTCGTCAGCAGGTACGTATACGGCCTGGATTGAGGTGATCGAACCTTCAACGGTCGAAGCAACACGCTCCTGCAGTGCACCCACGTCGGTGCCCAGGGTGGGCTGGTAGCCCACAGCGGAAGGCATGCGGCCCAGAAGTGCGGACACCTCGGAACCGGCCTGCACGAAACGGAAGATGTTGTCCACGAACAGCAGCACGTCTTGCCTGTTCACGTCGCGGAAGTGCTCTGCCATGGTAAGAGCGGAGAGACCCACGCGCATGCGAGCGCCGGGGGGCTCGTTCATCTGGCCGTAGCAGAGAGCCACCTTCGACTTGGAAAGGTCGTCAGCATTGATCACGCCGGATTCCTTGAATTCCTCGTAGAGGTCGTTGCCCTCACGAGTGCGCTCACCCACACCACCGAACACAGACACACCGCCGTGCTCCTTGGCAATGTTGTTGATCAGCTCCTGAATAAGCACGGTCTTCCCCACGCCGGCGCCGCCGAACAGGCCGACCTTGCCGCCCTGGCGGTAGGGAGCCAGGAGGTCGATCACCTTGATGCCGGTCTCGAACACCTTGGGCTTGGTCTCAAGCTCGGTGATGTTGGGAGCATCCCGGTGGATGGGAGCAGTGGCTGTGGTGTTGACGGGACCCTGCTCGTCGACGGGCTCGCCCAGCACGTTGAAGATGCGGCCGAGGGTACCTTCGCCCACGGGCACGGAAATCGGCACACCTGTGTCGAGGGCTTCCATGCCGCGCACCAGACCGTCGGTGCCACTCATGGCAACGGCACGAACCCGGTGATCACCTAGAAGCTGTTGAACTTCAGCGGTCAGGGCGACGTCATCGCCTGCGGGGTTTTTCCCCTCGATGCGCAGAGCGTTATAGATCTTTGGCAGTTTCCCGGTGGGAAATTCAACGTCCAGAACC
>NZ_JBGKDP010000092.1:0-13700 GCF_042954245.1 Parasynechococcus sp. | reverse complement strand
TGTCGTGAAGATCCGACCAACGAAAACAGAGCTCCTGAGCCGCCCAGGCCAGCACCTGCTCCTCCAGCAGCGGCCGCACCGCCAGCAGCGTCTCGGCGGGCGTTCCGGCCGGACTCTCCCGGTTCGCCCCAAGGGCGATCGCCAGGGCTGAAGCAGCAGAGGACAGCATCAGCGAGACTGGCGCGCACGAAGCGGGATGGGACGCCTCCATGGTGGCAAGCGGTGCAGTCGTGAAGGACGACCAGGCAACCCGTGCTTTTCCACTGGCCGCGATCACCGGCCACGGCACGCTCAAGCTGGCCCTGTTGCTGGCGGCCGTTGATCCGGGCCTGGGCGGCGTGGTGATCGCCGGCGGGCGTGGCACCGGTAAATCCGTGCTGGCCCGGGGCCTGCATGCCCTGCTGCCACCGATCGACATCCTCGACAGCGAGAGCGGTGTGGGCCGCAACCTCGACCCGCAGAATCCCGAGGAATGGGATGACACCACCCGCAACCAGATCTCGGGGGACCCTCCCTCCAAGGTGATCCCCGCACCCTTCATCCAAATCCCCCTCGGCATCACAGAAGATCGGCTCGTGGGCGCCGTCGATGTGGCCGCATCGCTCTCCAGCGGCAGCGCCGTGTTCCAGCCCGGCCTGCTGGCCGATGCCCACCGGGGGGTGCTGTATGTCGACGAGCTCAACCTGCTCGATGACGGCATCGTCAACCTGATGCTGGCGGCGGTTGGCAGCGGCGAAAACCGGGTGGAGCGCGAGGGCCTCAGCCTCAGCCACCCCTGCCGGCCCCTGCTGATCGCCACCTACAACCCGGAAGAGGGGAACGTCTGCGATCACCTGCTGGACCGTTTCGCCATCGCGCTTTCGGCCAACCAACTGGTGAGCACCGAGCAGCGAGTGGAGATCACCAACGCAGTGATCAGCCATGGCCAGTGCAGTCGCAACTTTGCCGAGAAATGGAGCGAGGAAACCGATGCCCTGGCCACCCAGCTGCTGCTGGCCCGCCAGTGGTTGCCGGACGTTCAGATCAGCGGCAAACAGATCAAGTACCTCGTCACCGAAGCCATCCGCGGCGGCGTCGAAGGGCACCGCTCCGAGCTCTACGCCGTACGGGTGGCCAAGGCCCATGCCGCCCTCAGCGGACGGGATCAGGTGGAAGCCGAAGACCTTCAAGTTGCCGTCGCCTTGGTGATCGCGCCGCGGGCTTCCCAGATGCCGCCGCCGGACCAACAGATGGAGCCGCCGCCGCCGCCGGACCAGGAGCCACCACCGCCGCCCCAGGACCAAGGCGACCAGCAGCAGGAGAATCCGCCGCCGCCGCCGCCGGAAGGATCCGGCGAGGAGGAGAACGACCCTCCGGAAGACAACAGCGACGACAACGAGGTTGACAGCGAGGAGGACCAAGCTCCACCTGCGGTGCCCGAGGAGTTCATGCTCGATCCCGAAGCGATCGAGGTGGACCCTGATCTACTGCTGTTTAATGCCACCAAAGCGAAAAGCGGCAACAGCGGCAGCCGTTCGGTGGTGCTGAGTGACAGCCGTGGGCGCTACGTGAAACCGATGCTGCCCCGCGGACCGGTGCGCCGCATCGCCGTCGACGCCACCCTGAGAGCAGCGGCGCCGTACCAGAAGATTCGCCGCGAAAGGGAACCGGGCCGCTCGGTGATCGTGAAGGAGGGCGATCTGCGCGCAAAATTGCTGCAGCGCAAGGCCGGCGCCCTGGTGGTGTTCCTGGTGGATGCAAGCGGCTCAATGGCCCTAAACCGGATGCAGAGCGCCAAAGGTGCCGTGATCCGGCTGCTCACCGAGGCTTATGAAAACCGCGATGAAGTGGCACTGATCCCCTTCCGCGGTGATCAGGCCGAGGTGCTGCTCCCGCCCACCCGCTCGATCACCGCCGCCCGGCGCCGGCTGGAATCAATGCCCTGCGGCGGCGGTTCACCCCTGGCCCATGGTCTCACCCAGGCCGCCCGCGTCGGCGCCAATGCTCTGGCCACGGGGGATCTCGGCCAAGTGGTGGTTGTCGCTATCACCGACGGACGCGGCAACGTTCCCCTGAGCACCTCCCTGGGCCAACCGGAACTAGAGAGCGAAGAGAAGCCCGATCTCAAGCAAGAGGTGCTGGACGTCGCCGCCCGCTACCGGATGCTCGGGATCAAGCTGCTGGTGATCGACACCGAGCGCAAGTTCATCGGCAGCGGCATGGGCAAAGACCTCGCTGAAGCCGCAGGCGGCAAATACGTGCAGCTACCCAAGGCAAGCGATCAGGCAATTGCAGCGGTTGCGATGGACGCCATCAGCAGCATCTAAACAGCACGATATCGACCCGATATCTAATCAATATCCACCCGACATCGTGATTATTGACCTGTTTGCGTCGGATAGATTTCGCCGAACAATTCACCCAGACCGATGGTGATGCTGCGCACTCCCTTCATGAACTCAGGATCGCCTGTGAGTTGAGCCACGTCGCTACCAACAGCATCGATCTTGGCGGTGAGCTGGGCCGCATTGGCGACCGTCTGTTTGAGCTCATTCAAAGTCTTGGGATTGTCGAGTGAGGAGATGATGTTGTTGGCATGCGCCGTCGCCGCCTCCAGATTGCGAATCACCGGGACCGCTTTGACCAGCTCGTCTTGCAGCTGCACCGTCAACAGCTCAAATTCCTTCGCCATGGCATCAATCGGCTCAAGTGAGGCAGCCACATTGGGAATCACCCGTTCGTTCTGAATCTCTGCCAGCAGCTCCTGCATGATTGCAGTCACGGTAGAGAGATTGGGGACCTCTTTTCCAACCACAGTTCCACCGCTGCAGAGCTGTCGCGTTGGCTGACAGCCGGCCGCATGCGGGAGGGGTGCATCCTTCGGCAGCGGAGTTCCGCGGCTGACCAATGCCACCTGGGCACTCCCCCCAAAAAGGGAAGCCGAGCCCACCGTGGCGGTCACGGGCAGCGGAAGGCGCAGATCAGCTTTGTTGATTTCAAGTTCAGCCACCACCGCCTCAGGGGTGACCACAATCGAGCGAACGGAACCAACCAGGATGCCCCTGTAGATCACAGGAGAACGCTCCGCCAGACCCGCCGCATCGTTGAAACGGGCGGTCAGGGACCAATGGCTGGACCCCAAACGAACCCCTCGGAGCCAAAGGGCCGTTGAAGCAAATCCGATGATGCCGCCAATCACGGTGAATCCGACGATGGCATCACGAACGCTGCGTCGCATGGTGGTCAGTGCTCTGCCGGTTGCATCGGTCCGCGCAGGCTACCCGTCCTGAACTGAACGACATAGGGGTTCTCTGTGGTGCGAAACGCATCCATCGAGCCTTCCCACTGGAACTGACTGTCGTAGAGCATCACCACCCGTTCCGCCGACCGTTCAATCGTGCTGCGCACGTGACTCACAACCACCGAACAGCCTTGGGCCACGGTGGTGGTTTTGACAATTAAATCCTCGATCCGCGTGCAAGCCACGGGATCCAGCCCTGCGGTGGGCTCGTCGTAGAGCAACAAGGGCTTCGACTGATCCCCCTTCTGGGGGTCATCAATCAGAGCACGAGCGAAGCTCACCCGCTTCTGCATGCCACCACTCAATTCACCGGCATAGAGGTGGGCCACGTCGTAGAGCCCAACCGCCTCCAGGCAGCCATGAACACGATCGCGAATCTCTTGCCGCGACAGCTGCGCCCGTTCCCGCAACAGGAAGCCGACGTTCTCCTCAACCGTGAGCGATGCCAAAAGAGCAGGGTTTTGAAACACCAGCCGCACGTCCGGCGGATCGGTTTGATCCAGCCGCAGGTAGGTCTGCGGTTGGTTGAACAAGCGCAGCTCACCACTGGTGGACAGCTGCAAACCAGCCAGCAGGCGCAACACCGTTGATTTGCCAGCCCCCGATGGACCCACCACAGCCAAGCGCTCCCCCGCACGCAGGGTCAGGTTGACCCGATCAAGAACAGGCCGAGGTCCCCACTGCATCGTGAGGTCCCGCATCTCCACGACGGATTGAAGCTGCGGCACGATCTGGGTCGAAAAACATAGACATCCTGCCGCCTTTCCACAAGCTCCGTACAGTTCGGTGAACTTGCTCACCAAGCCGTTCCTTGGCGCTGAAGCCCCCGACAAGCAGACGCCAAGCCCGGATGATGCGCGATAAGCGGCGACAGGATCTGATGACTCGATCCCAAAGGGCCGTGCGCTGGCTTCAACCCGGACTGGTGGTGAAGCGCTGGCTGCTCACCTCCGGCCTAGGCCTGTTGATGGCGCTGCTGGGGGCCGCCGTCTGGGCCGACCTGAAACCGATCTACTGGATGCTGGAAACGCTCAGCTGGCTGCTGAGCAGTTTCACCACCGTGTTGCCCCGCGAAGTGACCGGTCCCCTGGTGGTGCTGATCGGCATCGGCCTTTTGCTGTGGGGGCAGAGCCGCAGCTTCGGATCGATTCAACAGGCTCTCGCTCCCGACAAGGACACCGTTCTGGTGGATGCCCTTCGGGCCAAAAGCCGCTTGAACAGGGGACCCAACATCGTGGCCATCGGAGGCGGAACAGGCTTATCGACCCTACTGAGCGGCCTGAAGCGTTACAGCAGCCGCATCACCGCGATCGTCACCGTCGCTGATGATGGCGGCAGCAGCGGGGTTCTCCGGCGGGAACTGGGGGTGTTGCCCCCAGGCGACATCCGCAACTGTCTGGCCGCCCTTTCCACCGAAGAGCCATTGCTCACCCGCCTGTTCCAATATCGCTTTGCGGCCGGGAGCGGCCTAGAGGGGCACAGCTTCGGCAATTTGTTTCTCTCAGCCCTCTCAGCGATCACGGGCAATTTAGAAGCAGCGATTACCGCGTCCAGCCGTGTGTTAGCGGTGCAAGGTCAGGTGGTACCGGCCACCAACGTGGATGTGCAGCTCTGGGCCGAACTTGAAAACGGCCAACGGATTGAAGGGGAAAGCAACATCGGCCACGCCCCCAGCCCCATTGTTCGTCTGGGCTGCAGTCCTGAACGTCCACCTGCGTTGCCCAGGGCGCTTGAGGCGATCGCCAATGCCGACCTGATCGTGCTCGGGCCGGGCAGCCTTTACACCTCCCTGCTCCCCAATCTGCTGGTGCCAGAACTGGTGAGCGCCATCAAACGGAGCAAGGCCCCCAGGCTGTACATCTGCAACCTGATGACGCAACCCGGCGAGACCGACGGTCTGGATGTGCGCGGTCACATCCGCGCGATCGAAGCACAGCTCGCCAGCCTTGGCATTGAACCCAGACTGTTCAATGCCGTCCTGGCCCAGGCCGACCTGCCTGATTCAGATCTGGTGCGCTACTATCAGAGGCGCGGCGCCGATCCCGTGCGTTGCGATGCGGAAGGGCTGCGCTCCGACGGCTACGACGTCACCCAAGCATCGCTGCAGGGAGTGCGGCCCATAGCCACATTACGCCACGATTCGCGCAGCCTTGCACTTGCGGTGATGAGATTTTACCGCAGCCACCGCTCCCAGAACGCCTCATGAACGGCAATCAATAGGCGTCCTGCATTTCGTAAAAGTCAGGCTGGACGTAGTCCTTACGCAACGGCCAACCTTTCCAGTCTTCAGGCATCAGCAAACGCTTGGGATGCGGGTGCCCCTCGAATTGGATGCCGTACATGTCGAAGGTTTCACGCTCCTGCCAATCCGCACCACGGAACAGTCCGTAGATCGATGGCAGTGAGGGTGTGCCTTCTCGGTTCAGGAAAACTTTGATCCTCACTTCCCTCAGCTTGGCTGAAGAATCCGCAGCCATCGCCTCCACCTGTTCAGCCATCGCCAACAAGTGATAGAAGCAAACCAGCTGCTCACCAGGGCCTTCGTCGTAGCCCCCCTGACACTGCAGATAGTCGAAACCGTTGCTCTTAAGCGCCGCAGCAATCATCGGAAGCACGGCAGCTTCAACACCGATCTGCTCAACGCCGAGATGGTCAAGATCCAGGCTGTTGTGATCGAAGCCTTGCTTGTTCAGCCATTTGCTGACCGGACCAGGCTCGGGAGCAATAACAGCACCCGCTTCATCGGAGGCGGCAGATTCTCTGGAAGGGGTTTCTCTCATGACTCGACAGGTTCAGCAGCAGAGGTGAGCACGGCGGCATCGGTCGCCAGGGTCTGACCAGCCGGCGCTGCAGCCAGGGCGGCTTTCTGGGATTCAGCCCGGAGGTAGGAGCCGGTCACGACAGGCTCCACGCGCTTCATCTGATGGGAGACTGTCAAATAGCGGTGGGTCTGCTGATGCTTGCGGCGCTCAGCCAAAGACTCATCACCCACTTTCTTGCGCAGCTTGATCACCGCGTCAAAGATCGCTTCAGGGCGGGGCGGGCAGCCCGGCAGATAAAGATCCACTGGGATCAGCTTGTCGACGCCACGCACCGCGGTGGTGGAGTCAGCGCTGAACATGCCACCGGTGATGGTGCAGGCACCCATGGCGATCACGTACTTCGGCTCTGGCATCTGCTCATACAGCCGCACCAGGGCTGGGGCCATTTTCATGGTCACTGTGCCGGCCACGATCAAAAGGTCGGCCTGACGCGGGGAACTGCGGGGAACCAGACCAAAGCGGTCGAAATCGAAGCGAGAACCCAAAAGCGCCGCAAATTCAATGAAGCAGCAGGCCGTTCCATAAAGAAGAGGCCAGAGACTGCTCAAACGGGCCCAGTTGTGCAGGTCATCCAGGCTGGTGAGGATGACGTTCTCGCTGAGGTCATTGGTGACCGTTGGGGTACCAATCGGACCGCAGCTGGCTTCGCGCAGATCACGAACAGCAGAAATGGAGGGGGATGTGTTCTCAGACATGACTAGCTCCACTCAAGGGCGCCTTTGCGCCAGGCGTAGGCCAAGGCGACCAGAAGGATGGTGATAAAAACAAGGGCTTCTATGAAGGCCAACAAGCCGAGGCGGTTGAACGCCACAGCCCAGGGATAGAGAAACACGGTCTCAACATCGAAGATGACGAAAACCAGCGCAAACATGTAGTAACGAATATTGAATTGAATCCAGGCCCCGCCAATGGGTTCCATGCCGGATTCGTAGGTGAGCTGGCGCTCACCGGCAGAGCTTTTCGGCGCCACCAATTTGTTGGTGATCAATGCCAACGCCGGAACTGCGGCCGCGATCAGCAGAAACCCCAGAAAGGCGTCATAGCCGGGCAGGGCAAACATGGAGGTCCCCGTAGTGGGGTGCAGTCTGGCATTCACCGCCTGGAGTTGTCGTCGATAGAGTCAATCCGCCCAGCAACACAGCGGTGAGCGACGAACAACAGTCCGTCCAGCCGGTCGAAGCCACCGAAGCGGTTGAAACCGCTTCGGAGAGCGACCCACGGACCCACCGTTTCGAATGTCGCAGCTGCGGCTACCTCTATGACCCCGACGAAGGGGTCAAGAAGGTCGGGATTGAACCCGGCACAGCCTTCGAGGATCTCGACGCGCTGGCCTTCCGATGCCCCGTCTGCCGTAGCAAGGTAGCCGCCTTCCGCGATATCGGTCCGCGTGCCAAAGCCAGCGGTTTTGACGAGAACCTCGATTTCGGCCTTGGGGTGAACCGAATGACGCCGGGGCAGAAGAATGTCCTGATCTTCGGCGGCCTTGCCCTCGGCTTCGCCTTTTTCCTATCCCTTTATTCCTTGCGCTGAGGCCAACCCATGAAACGTCTGTTGAACTCTGCAACCCAGCTCCTGCTGGTGCTGGTGCTGGGGGTCAGCATCAGCGGCTGCGTTACCACCCACGTGCCCACGGCCACCACCAGCCCCTGGCAGGCCATGGATCTCGATACCCAAGCCAATCCACTGGATGTGGCCTTCACCGACAGCCGCCACGGTTACTTGGTGGGCAGCAACCGGATGATCCAGGAAACCAACGACGGCGGCGCCCATTGGAATGAGCGCAGTCTTGACCTGCCCGACGAGGAGAACTTTCGTCTGATGAGCATCGACTTCAATGGCGATGAAGGCTGGATCGCTGGACAGCCTGGGCTGCTGATGCACAGCGACGACGGCGGCCAGAACTGGACTCGCTTGTTCCTGGACACCAAATTGCCCGGCGAGCCCTACCTGATCACAGCCCTGGGCAGCCATTCGGCAGAACTTGCCACCAACGTGGGTGCGGTCTATGAGACTCATAACGACGGGAGCAGCTGGGAAGCCAAGGTGACCGATGCCGCGGGTGCCGTCCGCGATCTACGACGCAGCAACGACGGCAGCTACGTGAGCGTGAGTGGCCTCGGCAACTTCTACGCAACATGGGAACCAGGCGATTCCGTCTGGCAGGTTCACCAGCGCGTGAGCAGCCAGCGGCTGCAAAGCATCGGCTTCCAGCCCGATGGAAATCTCTGGATGGTTGCTCGCGGTGCGCAGATCCGGCTCAACGATGAGCCTGGGGATTTCGACAGCTGGAGCAAGGCCATTATTCCCATCACCAACGGCTACGGCTACATGGATCTGGCCTGGGATGGCGATGGCGCCATTTGGGCTGGAGGCGGCAACGGCACCCTTCTGGTAAGCCGGGACGGCGGCGACAGCTGGGAGAACGATCCTGTCGGGGACCGTCAACCCAGCAACTTCACCCGCATGGTCTTCCACGGAGAGCACGCCTTTGTGCTGGGTGAGCGGGGCAACCTGCTCCGTTGGGTCGGCAACGCTGTGTAACTGAGGTACTGCCTCAGCCTCAGCACGCCAGACCCACCTCCTAAGATCATCGTCCTGATACGCCCAACGCCATGGCTGCCGGCTCAACAGGAGAACGTCCGTTCTTCGAAATCATCACGAGCATCCGTTACTGGGTGATCCACGCCGTGACACTACCTGCCATCTTTTTGGCAGGTTTCCTGTTCGTGTCCACCGGCCTGGCCTACGACGCTTTCGGAACTCCTCGCCCTGATGCTTATTTCCAAGCATCTGAGAGCAAGGCACCAGTAGTAAGCCAGCGCTACGAGGGCAAGTCTGAACTCGACATCCGCTTGAAATAAGTCATGACACAAGCTCCCCCCGTCGCCACAACGCCACGTAACTATCCGATCTTCACGGTGCGCTGGCTTGCATTGCACACCCTCGGTATCCCGACGGTGTTCTTCCTTGGCGCCCTCGCCGCGATGCAGTTCATCCGCCGCTGATCCGACCTATGGAACGCAATCCCAATCCCAACAATCTCCCTGTTGAGCTCAACCGCACCAGCCTGTATCTGGGGCTGTTGTTTGTTTTTGTGACCGGCGTGCTCATGTCCAGCTACTTCTTCAACTGAGGATTATTCGATGAGCGGAAAAAAATCCCCATTCCCTGACGGTCGTATTCCCGATCGCCTGCCTGACGGCAGGCCAGCTGTGCCTTGGAAGTCACGCTGGACCGAAGGCGTTCTTCCTCTTTGGTTGGTTGCTACTGCAGGCGGAATGGCAGTTCTATTCGTTGTGGGCCTGTTCTTCTACGGCTCCTACACCGGTGTGGGTTCTGCCTGATCAACTGCTGACAAAGCGAAGAAAATCGGTCCTTCGCGTCGGTTTTTTATGCCTGATTTAATCCATCACACCTGAGTCCAAACGTTGAGGTTCAAACCTCGAAATAGGTGCGATACCAGCGGGCGAATGCACCCACCCCTCTCTCGATGGAGGTGGATGGCTTGAAGCCCACCCACTCTTCAAGGGCTACGGTGTTCGCGGCAGTCGCCACCACATCGCCGGGTTGCATGGGCTGGAAGTCCTTGATCGCTTCACGGCCTAGGGCCTCCTCCATCACCTCAATGAAGCGCAGCAGGGGCGTGGGCTGGCTGTTACCGATGTTGAAGACCCGATTCGGTGCCGCAGCCGTGGCCGGATCGGAGACCAGGGGGTCGAAGTCAGGGTTCACCGTCGCCGGCTTGTCGCAGCAGCGCAGCACCCCCTCGACAATGTCATCGATGTAAGTGAAATCACGCTGCATCTGGCCGTGGTTGAACACGCGAATCGGCTTCCCGGCCAGGATCGCCTTGGCGAACAACATCGGTGCCATGTCGGGACGGCCCCAGGGGCCATACACGGTGAAAAAGCGCAGGCCCGTTGCTGGCAGCCCATAGAGATGGCTGTATGTGTGGGCCATCAATTCATTGGCCTTCTTGCTGGCGGCATAGAGGCTCACCGGGTGATTCACCGGTTGGTGCTCGTCGAACGGCAGGTTGCGATTCCCGCCATAGACCGAGCTACTGGAGGCATAGACCAGGTTCTCCACGCCATGGTGCCGGCAACCTTCGAGGATGTGGCCAAAGCCCACCAGGTTGCTCTGGATGCAGGCCGCAGGGTTTTCGAGCGAATAACGCACACCCGCCTGGGCCGCCAGGTTCACGACCACCCGGGGCCGCTCGGCCGCGAACAACGCCAGCAACGCCTCGCCGTCCTCCAAGGCGATCCGCTCAAACCGCCAGGCAGGGGCCATGGCCGCGATCGCCTTAAGGCGTGCCTGCTTCAGGGACGGGTCGTAATAGCTGTTGAGGTTGTCGATGCCGATCACGCGATCACCGCGCTGCAACAACCGCTGGCAGAGAGCTGCCCCAATGAAACCGGCAGCGCCAGTTACCAGAATCGGACGAGAGTTGATGGCAGTCATGACAGATCAGCGAACGGTGGGAAGCAAACAGAAGTGATGCGAATCAACTTGTGATCGGGTCGCCACCATCCCCGATGCGCCACAACTGAAGCCCTGCTGCTGCGATAGCCGCAGGATCCACGACGGAACGGGCATCAAAGATCCAAGCAGGCTGACGCAGCAAGGGCGCCAAGGCCTGCCAATCGAGCTGGCGATACTGCTGCCATTCGGTGAGGATCAGCACCGCGTCGGCTCCCGCCACGGTGGAGGCCACGTCATCTGTTTTCCACCAGGCGCCCTCGCCGCTGAGAGCCGCCCTGGAGGGGCTGGCGTTGGCATCAGGAACCGCGCTGGCCTCCAGGTGAAGATCACGGGCGATCTGATCTGACGCCACCTTGGGGTCGTGGATGGCGAGCTGAGCCCCCTCCTCCAACAGATCGCGGCAGATGCGGATCGCCGGTGCTTCGCGGGTGTCGTTGGTGTCGGCCTTGAAGGCAAAACCGAGCACGGCCAAGCGCTTGCCGGTCACGGTCCCGAATAACTTCTGCACCACCAGGCGCGAGATGCGGTGCTGCTGCCAGGTGTTGAGCGTCACCACGCTCTCCCAGTAATCCGCCACTTCCGGCAGGCCGAAATGGCGGCAGAGATACACCAGATTGAGGATATCTTTCTGGAAGCAGCTGCCACCGAAACCAGGGCCGGCCTGGAGAAACTTGGGGCCAATGCGGCTATCGGTACCGATGGCCCGCGCCACCTCACGCACATCGGCGCCGGTGGCCTCGCAGAAAGCGGCAATGGAATTGATCGAGCTGATGCGCTGGGCCAGAAAGGCATTGGCCGTGAGCTTGGAGAGCTCACTGCTCCAGAGGTTGGTGCGCAGGATCTTTTCCTGGGGCACCCAATGGGCATACACCGAAGCCAGGGCATCAATCGCCGCCGCATCTTCCCCACCGATCAGCACCCGGTCGGGGCCTTCCAGATCGCTGATGGCGGTGCCTTCCGCCAAAAACTCCGGATTGGAGAGCACCGAGAAGCTGCATCCATTCGATCCTTCCCCCTGGGCTGCCGCCAGGATCTCCTTAATGGCCTGGGCGGTGCGCACCGGCAAGGTGCTTTTTTCGACCACGATCGTGTGGCCCATCGCCACCTTGGCTACCTGGCGGGCACAGGCCTCAACCCAGCGCAAGTCACTGGCCTGGCCAGCCCCTAAGCCCTTGGTTTTGGTGGGGGTGTTCACGGAGATGAACACCATGTCGGCGGCGGCAATTGCCTCATCCACCGCCGTGGAAAAACTGAGGTTGCGGCCGCGGGCACGGCCAACAACAACATCCAAACCGGGCTCGTACACCGGCAGCATGCTGAGATCGCTGTCGTTCCAGGCGGCGATGCGCTGTTCGTTGAGGTCCACCACCGTGACCTGGAGATAGGGGCAGCGATCGGCGATCACCGCCATGGTCGGCCCGCCCACATAGCCGGCCCCGATGCAACAGATGCGGCGCACGGCACCCGCTGCAGAAGTCGGGGCGGAAGACAGTGTCATCGGCAGATCCAGCATGCCCATTGCGATCTCGCCAGGTTACCGGCAGTTCTTCAAGGGATCAGCCCAAGGCTTCAAGCAATTCAGGGATGGCATCAAACGCCAAGGTCTGCTCGTCGGCTTCTGCGCGCAGCGACTTGAGGCGCACGCAGCCCTGTTCAGCCTCCTGATCGCCGATCACCAGAGCCCAAGGGGCACCGCAACGATCGGCGCGTTTGAACTGTTTGCCGAAAGCTGCTCCGGAGCCATCGAGCTCCACCGCAACACCAGCCTGCCTGAGGTTGCGTGCCAAACCGAGAGCCGCGGCCTCAGCCGCCTCACCGCGATTCACCAGATAAATAGTGGGGGGCAGCTGAGCGGTGAGCCGTGCTGCTGCACCATCGGGATCGGCTTTGGCGGCAGCCTCCAACACCAGCAGCAAGCGCTCCATCCCCAGGGCCCATCCGATCGCCGGCGTAGCCGAACCGCCCAACTGCTCCACGAGGCCGTCGTAACGCCCACCACCACAGACGGTGGCCTGGGCACCGAGCTGGTCGCTGGTGATTTCAAAGGCGGTGTGACCGTAGTAATCAAGGCCACGCACCAAACGAGTGTTCACCTGGAAGGGAATCGCCAGCTGACGCAGCAAGGTCTGCACCTCAGCGAAGCGAGCGGCACTCTCATCCGATAAAGCGTCCAGCAGGGTGGGGGCATCGGCCAACAGAGCCTGCGTGGTTGTGTTCTTGCTGTCGAGGATGCGCAGGGGGTTGGTGATCAGACGCTCCTGAGAGTTGGAGTCGAGCTGGTCAACCCGCTCCTTCAACCACACCACCAGTTGCTCGCGGTAGCGAAGGCGGTCGTCTGGGGTGCCAAGGCTGTTGATCTCCAGCTCCAAATCCTTGATCCCCAGGGCCGCCAACAGGTCCCAGGCCAGGGCGATCACCTCCACGTCACTGCGGGCACTGCTCACCCCCAGGCACTCCACCCCGATCTGATGAAACTGGCGCTGGCGCCCCGCCTGGGGTCGCTCATAACGGAACATCGGCCCGCTATACCAGAGCTTCTGGGCTCCCTGACTGAGCAATCCGTGCTGCACCGCTGCACGAACGACCGATGCAGTACCTTCCGGCCGCAGGGTGCAGGAGCGCTCGCCGCGATCAAGAAAGGAATACATCTCCTTGCCCACCACATCGGTGCCTTCGCCGATGCCCCGGGCGAAGAGTTCGGTGACCTCAAGCAGAGGTGTGCGGATCTCCTCGATCCCGGCTCGGCAGAAATGCTCGCGGGCCACCGCCTCCACCGCCTGCCACCGCCGGGTTTGCTCCGGTAGCAAATCCACCATGCCGCGCAGGCTCTGCAGCTGACTCACACCCATCCCGCTTCAGTGGGGCCAGTCTGCCGTTCAACCGCGCAGCCTCAGCCCAACAGCTCCTGAAACCAAGCGATGGTGGGTTCGAGGCCCTGCTCCAGGCTCACCCGGGGCTGCCAGCCGAGTTCCCGCTGGGCCAAAGCAATGTCGGGCTGGCGTTGGCGGGGATCATCGGGAGGCAAGGGTTTCTCGAGCAAAGGCAGCTCCGGATTGATGCGGGTACGCACCTGTTCAGCCAGCTGACGAATGGTGAACTCGTTAGGGTTACCC
>NZ_JBGKDP010000091.1:0-2452 GCF_042954245.1 Parasynechococcus sp. | reverse complement strand
CTTGTTCCAGCGGCTGGATCCTGGGGTGAGCGTTCATCTGCTGCGGCAGGACGGTGACGCCGTCGAGGCCGGAGACTGCCTGCTGGAGCTTCAGGGGCCGGCCACGGACCTGGTGGCAGGGGAACGCACCGCCTTGAACTTGGCAATGCGGCTCTCGGGCATTGCCACCGCCACCGCTGCATTGGTGGCCCAGCTCCAGGGCACCGATGTGCGTCTGGCCGACACCCGCAAGACCACCCCTGGGCTGCGCCTGCTGGAGAAATATGCGGTGCGCTGCGGCGGCGGCATCAACCACCGCATGGGGCTGGATAACGCGGCCATGCTCAAGGAGAACCACATCGCCTGGGCGGGGGGCATCACAGCAGCCATAGCGGCCGTGCGCGCGCAGGCCCCTTGGCCCACGGCCGTGATTGTGGAAGCAGAGACGGAGGTTCAGGCGCTGGAGGCGGTGCAGGCGGGCGCCAATGGGGTGCTGCTGGATGAATTCACCCCCGAGCAGCTCACGCAGCTGGTGCCGCGCCTGCGGGACTGCAGCGATTGCGGAGTGGTGCTGGAGGCCTCCGGCATTCAGCCTGAGCAGTTGCAGGCCTATGCCGCCACCGGCATCGATCTGATCTCCACCAGCGCGCCGGTCACCCGCAGCCGCTGGCTCGATCTGAGCATGCGTTTCACCTGAAGAGGGATGATCAGAGCTGGATCCCCCCGGCCACGCACTGCCCATGCTCAGCCTGTCCCAGTCCCTGGATGCCCAGCTGCGGGCGGCGATGCAACGGGCTTTCCCGGAGGCTGATGCGGGGCTGGACCCCCAGCTGGCTCCTGCCAGCAAGCCGGAATTCGGCGACTTCCAGGCCAATGGTGCACTGCCCCTGGCCCGGCCCTTGAAGCAGGCCCCCCGGCAGATCGCCACGGCGATCGTGGAGCAACTGCAAGCCGATCTCGCCTTCACAGACCTCTGCCTGGAGCCCCAGATCGCCGGGCCTGGCTTCATCAACCTCACGATCCGTCCGGAGCGGCTGGCGGCGGAGGTGTCGGCGCGGCTCGGGGACGAGCGTCTCGGTATGCCGGCGGTCAGCAACGCGGCGCTGGTGGTGGTGGACTTTTCGAGCCCCAACATCGCCAAGGAGATGCATGTGGGGCATTTGCGCTCCACGATCATTGGCGACTCGCTGGCCCGGGTGCTGGAGTTCCGCGGCCATCCGGTGCTGCGCCTCAATCATGTGGGCGACTGGGGCACCCAGTTCGGCATGTTGATTACTCACCTCAAGCAAGTGGCGCCGGAAGCCCTGGACACCGCTGAGGCGGTGGATCTGGGAGACCTGGTGGCCTTCTACCGCGAGGCCAAGAAGCGCTTCGATGACGATGAAGCCTTCCAGTCCACCTCTCGCGCTGAGGTGGTGAAGCTGCAGGGGGGCGACCCGGTATCGCTCAAGGCCTGGGGCCTGCTTTGCGATCAGTCGCGGCGTGAGTTCCAGAAGATCTACGACCGGCTCGACATCCGCCTGAGCGAACGCGGCGAGTCGTTCTACAACCCCTTTTTGCCGTCGGTGATTGATGGCTTGAAGGCCGCCGAGCTCCTGGTCACCGACGACGGTGCCCAATGCGTGTTTCTTGAAGGTGTTCAGGGCAAGGACGGCAAGCCCTTGCCGGTGATCGTGCAGAAGAGCGATGGCGGCTTCAACTACGCCACCACTGATCTGGCGGCGATCCGTTACCGCTTTGGTGCATCTCCGGAGGGGGATGGTGCCTGCCGCGTGGTGTACGTCACCGACGCCGGCCAGGCGAACCATTTCGCGGGGGTGTTCCAGGTGGCCGAACGGGCCGGTTGGATCCCGGAAGGTGCGCGTCTCGAGCACGTGCCCTTTGGCCTGGTGCAGGGCGAAGACGGCAAGAAGCTCAAGACCCGCGCGGGAGACACCGTGCGTCTGCGGGATCTGCTCGATGAAGCCGTCGAGCGGGCCGAGACCGATCTGCGCTCACGCCTGAAGGAGGAGGAGCGCAGCGAGCCGGAGGAGTTCATCCAGCATGTGGCGGGCACCGTGGGTTTGGCGGCGGTGAAATACGCCGACCTGAGCCAGAATCGGATCACCAACTACCAGTTCTCCTTCGACCGGATGCTGGCGTTGCAGGGCAACACGGCGCCCTATCTGCTTTATGCCTTGGTGCGCATCGCCGGCATCGCCCGCAAGGGGGGCGACCTTGCTGCCACCAGTGCACAACTGCAGTTCAGCGAGCCTCAGGAGTGGGCCCTGGTGCGGGAGCTGCTCAAGTTCGATGCGGTGATCGCTGAGGTGGAGGAGGAGCTGCTACCCAACCGGTTGTGCAGCTACCTGTTTGAGCTCAGCCAGGTGTTCAACCGCTTCTACGACCAGGTGCCGGTGCTCAAGGCCGATCCTGAAGCGCTGGCATCCCGCCTGGCCCTCTGTCGTTTGACGGCCGACACCCTCAGACTGGG
>NZ_JBGKDP010000090.1:0-9969 GCF_042954245.1 Parasynechococcus sp. | reverse complement strand
GTGCGAATAAGAGTTAGGTCATTCTCATCGGTGCTAGCGCGTTCTGTAATTCGGCCAAGGATTAAATTGCTATTTTGGATGGGACTGCTCGCATAAAAATCTCTCTTGCTGACGCTTTTTGTGTGGATATTTTTATGATTTATTTCGCATGCTTTTGATAGTTCTGCATATTGAATATAAGCAGGAGAGCCCGGCTCTTTTTTGCCTGCCATAGATGGATTTTTCCATCACTTCCTGTGACGATTAAGCAGCTAATGTGTTTATCCTTTTCAAGGATTCTTAGGAGTAAAGTGTTAATATTTATGTAATTAGATGTTAAGACGTTTTCGTTTGGCTCTAGTGAAATTGTTTTGACTTTTTCTGAAGGTTGATCCTGCTCTGTTCTTTTGGGTTGTGTAGGATTTATCGATCTGCGCCCAGTAGAGCAATTAATCCACAGCTGGCAATAAGCGCAGTGGAATGCTGCTATGCCGAAAGATACGCAGCGCTTTGTTGATGAATATTTGAATTTTCAAATTTCTACTCATTTGTATATATTTTTCGAGACCAAGATTTATGAGTTGAGCATAATCTCGATCATAGTCGGCTTTGACAGGTCTCTTGATCTGAATCTGATCGAAAAGATTGCTCATTTTGGGGTCGCTTGCAATGTCTAGCCAAGTGCCTTGGATATTTTTAATTTCTTCTAGAGCGAGCTTGCTGTGTGCTGAGAATGGATGTACAGGGTCGGGGTATCCCTTTGTCTCGCACAAAATTGTGAGGTTAGGTTTTGATTTATTGCTTTCTTTGTTTGCAACTATAATGCCTCTAAGCAGACTTTGTTCGTCTCTTATGATTAGTAGGTAAATGCTCTTCATTATCACTTGATGGTACGAATTCATGAAGGCGTAATCGATTGGTCTGGTCTTTAATTGCTCCTCGAACAAAGGAATTGTTGATTGTTGCTTGAGTTTAAAGCAGATATTGGTTCGCTTATCAAGTTTAGTAAGAAGAGGCCAGTAATCTGCCTGTATCCTTGAGGTGGCGAATTGTGGAGCAATGGATGCTGTGCGTTGTGTTGCTTGTTGTGAATTGCTTCCTGCGCAATTTTGTAGGTCACCGTTTTGCTTTTGTGTTGGTTTGATTTTGGTTTTTCTTCGCGCTAAATCATTCTGGCCGCAACCTGTTGTTAATTCGATTAAGACGATAAGGATTGTCTTTGCTATTCCTTTGCGGTGTCGACGCTTTTCTTTGATTGCCATGTCGGCGCTGAATTCGTGTTTGTTAATTAATTAACTCTCTGCGTTTGGCGTCTGTCTGCTGAGGTTTGGCTCTATGGGTGTTACCCATTCTGTATTTAGTCTTTCACTAACGCTTGCTTTTGCCATTGTTGGGTTCCGTTGCCGGGCTGCGCGTCTCCTTGATGATTCTCTCGGGAATTATTAGCGATGCGTTTGTTTTAGATTTTTGTTGCTCCCTTTAGTCTGAGCTGGGGTTTGAATCATTGCTGAGCACTTAGTTGATCACCGTTAATGACTTAAGTAAGATCTATCGGGTTGCCGAGAAGCAGCCCGGGCTGGCCGGCACCCTGCGCCATTTCGTCCGCCGCCTCATCCCGGACGTAAACCCGGTGCAGAACGTCTTCTTCCGAATCGAGTCCGGCGAGATGGTGGCTTTCTCGGCGCCAACGGAGCCGGTAAAACCACCACCTTGAAGATGCTCTGCAGCTTGATCCACCCCAGCGCTGTCAGGCTGAGTTCCTGCGCCGAATCATCCTGGTGATAGGGCAGAAGCAGCAGCTGCTCTGGGACCTGCCGCCGATGGATTCGCTGCGGGTAAATGCGGCGGTCTACGGCATCCCCGATGCTGTGGCCCGGCGGCGGATTAACGAGCTGGCCGATCTACTGGAGCTTGGGGAGGAACTCACCCGGCCGGTGCGCAAGCTTTCCCTGGGCCAGCGGATGAAGGCCGAACTGTTGGCGGTGCTGCTGCACGAGCTGGAGGTGTTATTCTTGGATGAGCCGACGCTGGGGCTGGATGTGAATGCCCAGGTTCGGGTTCGCCAGTTTTTGGCGGAGTACAACCGCCGCATGGGGGCAACGGTGCTGCTCACCGGCCACTCATGGCCGACACACGGCGTTGTGCCCCCGGGTGCTGGCGGGCCAGTCGGTGGATCTGTCGGCGGGCTTCGGGGCGCAACTGGCTTGGAGCGCTCTGCTGTTGCCGCTGGTGCTGCTGCTCTGGCGGGCCGGCGTGCGGCGCTACAGCGCCATGGGGGCCTGATGGGGCACGGCCGTGGCAGTGCAGCTGGAGTATCAGGCCAATGTGCTGATTGAGCTGTTGGCGGTGGCGATGAGCCTCAGCGGCAGCCTGTTCCTGCTCTTGCTGTTCTATGGCCCCGATCAGACGTTGGGGGGCTGGAGCTGGGCCCAGGCCCTGATGGTGCAGGGGCTTTACACGGTGTTCGACGGCATGGCCACCACCTGGTTGCGCCCGAACCTCGGGGCGACCGTCACCCATGTGCGCGAGGGCACATGGGATTTCATGCTGCTCAAACCGATCGACAGCCAGTTCTGGTTGTCGTTGCGCACGCTGTCGCCGGCGGGCCTGCCGGAGATCGCTCTGGGGCTGGGGCTTTTGGCCTGGGGCAGCCATCAGGCCGGTGTGGTGATCAGCCTGTCTGGACTGTTCACCGTGTTGGTGATGCTTCTGGCCGGTGGCTTGATCCTCTATTCGCTGTGGTTTCTAATCGCTGCTACCAGCATCTGGTTCGTCAAAACCGGGAATGCCACCGAGGTGTTGCGGGCCCTGCTGGCCTCCGGCCGTTATCCCCTCAACGCCTATCCGCTATCCGCCAGCTTTGCGCTTGTTGTTCACCCTGGTGCTGCAGGTGGCGTTTCTCACTACGGTTCCGGCCCAGGTGCTGCTTGGAGACCTGCAGCAACATTGGTGCTGCAGGTCTGGGGCTGGCGATGCTGTTCTTTGCAGCGGCGCGGGCCTTTTGGCTCTTTGCCCTGCGCTACTACACCTCAGCATCCAGTTAGTGCAATGCTCCACGCCATGCGTGGGTGATTCCGCTTGATCTCCTTGGTTCAGCACTGGTTGCCGGATGTGTTGGAGCTGCTGCGCTCCCCCGCTGGGGCGTTGCTGTTCATCCCGCTCTATGCCCTCTGGGTGACGTTGCTGTTGCCGGGGGTGTGGGCGTCGATGCTGGCTGGGGTGCTCTATGGCACCTGGCTTGCCAGTGGCCTGGTGTTTGTTGGGGCGTGCCTTGGGGCGGTGGTGGTGTTCTTGCTGGGTCGTTCGGTGCTGCGCGACTGGGCCCGGCGCCGGTCGAAGCAGCTCCCCAAGCTGCAGGCGGTGGAGCGGGCCGTCAGCAAGGAGGGCCTGAAGCTTGTGTTGCTGACGCGCCTCTCGCCCGCTTTTCCCTTCTCGCTGCTCAACCTGGCCTACGGCCTCAGTGAGGTGAGCCTGCGGGATTACAGCATCGGCTTGATCGCTATCATCCCTGGCACCGTTTTGTTTTGCGGTTTGGGGGCGTTGGCTGGTGATGTGGCCCGTTTTGGTGAGGTGCTGGGGGGTGAGGCCGATGCCGGCGCCTGGGTGCTACGGGTGGTGGGTGTGCTCGCCACGTTGGCCGTGGTCTGGCTGGTGAGTCGAGCAGTCCGCCGGGCGCTTCAGGATGTGGAGACGTCGCTCTGATCGGGATTGGGCAGATGCCAGTCCCGCAGGGCAGCGATCAGGATGAACCAGGCCAGGCGCGCGCGGTCGGTCGGGCCAGTGCGCTGCTGCAGGTCAGCCAACTTGGCCCGTCCGCAGTCGGTCTTGATCCAGCGATGCAGGGCAGGGGTGGATGGGTTCATGGCTGCAGCATGGCGGTGAGGTCGGCTTCGCTGAGCACCGTCACCCCGAGGCTCTCGGCTTTGGTTAGTTTGCTGCCGATAGCTTCGCCCGCCACCAAGTAGTCGGTTTTTTTGCTGACGCTGCCGCTCACCTTGCCGCCAGCCGCTTCGATCAGCGCTTTGACCTCGCTGCGGCTCAGGTTGGGGAGCGTGCCCGTGAGCACCAGGGTCTTGCCCTGCAGCATGCCGTGGGCGTCAGCTCCTGTTTGGTTTACGGTCTCCTGCTCGGAGGCACTCGCTTCCAGGGAGAGGCCGACGCTGCGCAAGTCCTGCAGCAGCTGTTGGTTGGCGGGAGTGCGCAGCCATTGGCCAAGGCTGGCGCTGATTTCGGGGCCGATGCCATGCAGTTCGGCGATCTGCTCCGGGGCCTCCAGTGCCGCTGCTGAGAGGCTGTTGATGCTGAAGAAATTGACGGCGAGCGCTTTGGCATTGACCTCGCCGATGTGGCGGATGCCCAGGCCGTAAAGCTGGCGGTGCCAGGGCTGCTGTTTGGAGGCCTTCAGGGTCTCCACCAGGTTGGTGGCCGATTTGTCGCCCATTCGGTCAAGGCTGGCGAGCAGGGCTGCATCCAGGCGGTAGAGATCAGCCAGCGAGCCCACCAGGCCGCGGTCCACCAGCTGTTCGATCAACTTGCTGCCGAGCCCATCCACATCCAGGGCGCCCTTGCTCACCCAGTGCCGCAGACCACCCCGCAGGATCGCCGGGCAGCTGCTGTTCACGCAGCGTGTGGCGGCTTCATCGCCCTCTCGCACCAGGTTGGAGCCGCATTCGGGGCAGTGCTGCGGCAGCTGCACCGGGGTGGCGTTGCTGGGCCGGAGCTCCGGCAGCACCCGCACCACTTCGGGAATGATCTCCCCGGCTTTGCGCACCACGATGGTGTCGCCCAGATGCAGATCCAGTTCAGCGATCCGATCGGCGTTGTGGAGCGTGGCGCGGCTGACGCTGGTGCCGGCCAGGGTTACCGCTTCGAATTCGGCCACGGGGGTGATGGCACCGGTGCGGCCCACCTGAGCACCAACGCGGAGCAGACGGGTGGGGGCTTCTTCGGCGGGATACTTGAGGGCGATGGCCCAGCGCGGGGCCTTCTGGGTGAAACCGGCTTCGTCCTGCAGCTGGAGGTTGTCCAGCTTCACCACCACACCGTCGGTGGCATAGGAGAGGTCATGGCGACCCTGCTCCCAGTGGTCGCAGAAGCGATGGATGGCGGCCAGGTCGGCACAGAGCTCCCGGTTCGGGTTCACGCGGAAACCGGCCGTGTTCAGCCACTCCAGAGCCGCCCATTGGCCGGGGGGTTGGGCGTCACCCGGCAGGTGCAGGGTGTAGGCGAAGAAGTCGAGCCGGCGGGCGGCCACCACTTTCGGATCCAGTTGGCGCAGGGTTCCGGCGCAGGCGTTGCGGGGATTAGCGAACAGCGCTTCGCCCCGTTGCTCCCGTTCGGCATTGATCGCCGCGAAGATGGCATCAGGGATGAAGGCCTCTCCTCGCACTTCCACCCATTCCGGTGGGTTCTCAATCTGCAGCCGCAGCGGAATGGAACTGATCGTGCGCACGTTGGCGGTGATCTCTTCACCGCGGCTGCCATCGCCTCGGGTGGCGGCCCGCTCCAACACTCCGTTGCGGTAGCTCAGGGCGAGGGCGTTGCCGTCAATTTTCAGTTCCCCCACCAGGGGCAGGCGGGTGTCCTTGGGACGGTCCAGCACCTTGAGCAGCCGCTCGTGCCAGGCCTGCAGGTCGTCGCGGTTGAAGGCGTTGTCGAGGCTGAGCATGCCCACGCGGTGCTCAACGCTGGTGAATCCTTCAGCCGGAGCTCCGCCCACCCGCTGGGTGGGGCTGTCGGACCGTTGCAGGCCCGGATGGTTCTGTTCCAGCTCGAGCAGCTCGCGATAGAGGCGGTCGTAGACCGCGTCCTCCATCACCGGAGCATCGAGAACGTAATAAGTGTGGCCGGCACGGTTGAGCAGTTGCCGCAGTTCCGCGGCCCGCTCGTGCGGATCAGCCATTGACCTGGTTGATGCGGGCAATGCGCCAGTTGTCGTCCACCTTGGTGAAGGTGAAGTCGAGAGGGAGCTCTTCGTCTCCTTCAGATTTCAACTTCACGGTGAGGATCAAGTTGCCTTCCTGCACGCGGGGGCGGCCGGACTTGAGATTGCGGAACTTGTTCAGCTTGAGGTCGGCCAGGAAGCGGATGAACTGCTGGCGGCTCACGTGCTGGCGGTAGGCCTTTGTGGTGAGCAGGTAGGCGGCATCGATGCGGCCGGCAGCCACTTGGGTGAAGAACTGCTTGATCAGGGGGTTGATGCCGCGGGCGTCGAGCACCAACTTCACGGCGTTGTAGATCCAGTACCCCAGCAGGGTGAGACCCCCGGCCAACAGAGCTTTGCTGCCGATGTCACGCACCAGTCCCAGTTCCATCACCAATTCTCAAAGCAGGGCCGAGTCTGACTGACCACGGCAGGATGGCGCTGATTCGGATCCCCCCTCCGCGTTCTGTGCCTTTGCAGCCCCTGCTGCCGTTGTTTCACCGTCTCAACCGGGAGCATTTTGGCGGTGCTTTGGTGGATGGGGGGCAGCCTCTGACGGCGGTGCGCTGGAGCGATGGGCGGATGAGCTGCACGGCTGGATTTTACCGCCGTGGCCCTTGGGTGGGAGAGGGCCGCGGCAGTGAGATCGTGCTGTCGTGGCCGGTGCTCGAGCCGTTGCCGCAGAGTGCCACGGAAAGCACGCTCTGCCACGAGATGATCCATGCCTGGGTTGATCTGGTGCAGCGTCGCCGCGAAAGCCACGGGCCGCTGTTCCGGGCCCGGATGGCCGCCATCAATGCGGCCCAGAGCCGGTTTCAGGTGAGCATCCGCCACAGCTTCCGGTGCCGCCCCGCCCGCCTCGCTGGCTGGCGGTCTGTCCCCGTTGCGGCCGTCGCACCCCCTGCCGAAGGCGCACACGCAATGCCGCCTGCCGGGCCTGTTGCATCGAGCATTTTCACGACCGCTGGGATGCCAGCTGTGTGCTCAGCTATGTGGAGGCGGAGGGCTAGATGGAAGTGTTCTGGCTGACCCTGGAGTGCGGCGGTGTGGTGATTGTGTTGCTGGGATTGCGGCGGGAACAGTGGTTGCGCCGCCGTCGTCGGTAACGTCAGGGAATGGAGGAGCGCTTTGATCGGTTGGACCGGTTTCGTGATCATCGGGATCGCCGTCTCGACCAGTTCTTGGAAACCGGCCGTCAGCTCGTGGATGGAGTCTCCGGCCGGCGACCAGGGCAACGGCCCGGAGTGCGGCGCTCCGGTTTAGATCTCGATTCGGTGGGCCGTTGGGTCGGCGAAAAAGTTGAGTTGCTGCTGGAAGAGGACGACGACTGGCAAGACGCTGGCCGTGGCCGCCCGGTGCCCGTGCGCTCCATGCGTTCCGCCCGGCGCCCGCTTGATGCGATCTCCCGCCGGAGCCGCCGCGGAACAGCAGCTCAGGCTCCAGCGCCACCATCAACGCCGCCTGTGGCCCACGAGTTCAATGCAGACCAGGGGGAGTGGCCGGAGGACGACAGCTTCCGGGTGCAGCGCTGGTCACGCTCGGCCCAGCCCGCAGCCCGTCCGGAGACCGAAGCTGCGCCCAATCCCGGCGGCTCCCGTAGGGCCTTGCCACGCTCCAGCCGCCGCCGGGCCGACTAACGGCTGGGGTGCAATGAGCGTGGGCTGACCCGGTAGCGACAGCCCCGTGCAGCCAGTTGGTGGTTCACATCCTCGAGCAGCTCTCCGGGCATCTCTTCCGCCATCTGGTCTGCTGTGGCGGTGATCGATGGGGATCCCACTTGCAGGGCTTCCAGCAGTTGGGTCCACTGCTCCACTTGCAGGCTGCGGCTCATCGGCTCATAGCCCTGTTGTTCCAGCAGCTGGCTGCAGACCGTGCGGTTCCAGAGCACGGTGCGTCCCTGGCCATGGGGGCCGGTCTGCATGGCGGCATTGGCGTCGAGGGCGCTTTGGGTGGGGCGACCGCGACGGTCACGCCAGCCTTGATGTTCGAGGGTCTTGCCGCAGTGAATCGCTGAAATGCCGTAGATCCGGCCGAGGTCGGTGAGGCTGAGCCAGGAGGTGGTGGCAGCCATGACACGGTGAACCGAAGTGCACATATCTTCCCGAAAGCACAACCAATGGCAAGTTGTCAAGAGCAAATCCCAACAAACCCGCAGGTTTGTTCATGAATTTTGTTGAAACTCCTGGCGCAGCGTGGGCCCGAGCCAGGTTTCGAGTTGCGGGCTGAACACTTCGCGAATCACGGTGAGGGCCTTGCCTTGGCGGAAGAAGCGGTAATGGCGGCTCCAGTAGGGGCCGCGATGGCCAAAGGTTTGGTCCAGCCAATCCCCCTCCACCAGCGCCAAGCCATCCACTTCGCGAAACAGCTCGGAACGCCCTTCGGTGAGGCTTTTCCAGATCGGTTGGTTGCGGTCCCGTAGGTGCCAATCAGCTTCGGCTTGGTTCCACCAGCTCTCGGCCCAGGCCAGCGGGGTGCCGCCGCAGGTGAGCCACACCTGGCGGCGCAGCAGCGGTGCCATCAATTCCTTCACCTCCTCCGGTGCCCCGGGCTGGTCGGTCTGGTCGGCCTCCATGGCGATTAGATCCACGGCAACGGGGGAACCGGTGAGCAGACGCAGGTGGCGGGTCGGGCTGCCATCGCCCAGCAGCATCAGCCGCCAGGGGCCGGGTAGTTGACGTGGCCCCTCCGCTGAAAGTACGGCATCGGTGGGGGCTTGCCAGAGCTGGTGCGGTGATAGCTGAAGACGGGGGGCGGGGTTCAGAACAGTCCTCCTACCGAGAGGGTTTGGCGTTGGCCGTTGCGGCTGATCACGGCACCGCTGTTGGTGACGGCGCTGAGCACCCAGCCACTGCTGCCGATCGCTTCACCGATGCCGGCGGACACCGATCCCTGTCCCAGTTGAAAAATGGCCGAACTGCTGTCACCGGGGCCCTTCACCACACCGGTGAATTGGGGGATGGGTCCCATCGGCGCCAATGCCTGATCGCTGCCCAGGGGTTCAACCGTCAAGGGCTGTTGGATCGGCAGGGTGAGCGGTTCAAGGCTTTGGATGGCTAGCGACGCGTTCTCGGGCGTTGCTGTCTCTTCTGCGCGGGTGTCCTGGGCAGCCACCTGCTCGATCAGGGCGGCGCTCTGCTGCCGTTCCAGCTCCAGGCGGGAGTACTGCAAGCTACTCACCAGCCAAGCGCTGCAGACTACCCCGGCAACGGCGATGCCACTGATCAGCGGCAGCAGCCAGGTGGAGGTGGAGCGGCGCTCGGTTGCTGTGGTTGTTGGTTCGTGCACATCCACATCCACTGGCACCACCTTCGGCTGGGTTGTGGCGGTGACCATCTCACGGTCGAACACGTTGTCCATCACCTGCTCGGCCCGGAAGTTCCAGTAGGCACATGAGGTGGGAACCCGGGCTGACACTGCAGAGGTTTCAGGATTCCAACGCTATCGAGCTTCTGCGGTTGGGGCGAGGGGTTGGCGTTCCCTTTGCTGCAGTTCCAGCCACATCAACAGGGCGGTGATGTCGGCCTTGCTGACGCCGGGGATGCGGCTGGCTTGCCCCAGGGTGCTGGGTTGAATTGCCATGAGTTTTTCGCGGGCTTCATTGGAGAGGGTACCGATGCCGGCGTAGTTGAGATCGGCCGGAAGCTTGCGCTGGCTCTGACGTTTCACCTGATCGATCTGCTGCTGCTGGCGTTGCAGGTAACCGCTGTACTTGATGTCGATCTCGGCACCCTCCCGCACGGGCAGGGGCAGATCGGCATCGGCCAAGCCATGGCGCACCAGATCGGCGGCGTGCATGCCGGGCCGGCGCAGCAGGTCAGCCAGGGTGATCGAGCCTTTGATCGCTGCACCGGTTTCCTCTTCCACCGCCGGGGCCACCGGATCGCTCACCTTGAGCCGCACGGTTTCCAGCCGCTGCTTTTCGCCCTCCATCGCCTGGAGCTTGTCCTCGAACAGCTGCCAGCGGCGGTCGTCGATCAGGCCCAGCTCACGGCCCAACGGCGTCAAGCGGCGGTCGGCGTTGTCACCCCGCAGGATCAGGCGATATTCGCTGCGGCTGGTGAGCACCC
>NZ_JBGKDP010000089.1:0-6544 GCF_042954245.1 Parasynechococcus sp. | reverse complement strand
CATCGATGGATACGATCACATCCTTGGGCTGAACGCCCGCACGGGATGCAGGGGTACCCTCAATCGGTGAGACAACGATCAACTCTTTCGTGTCTTTGTCGAGACTGATCTGGATCCCCACACCCATGAGTTCACCGGAGGTGTCGATCTGCATCTCCTTGAACTCCTTCGGATCAAGAAAACGCGTATAGGGGTCATCAAGGCTGGCGAGCATGCCGCGGATCGCCTCGTAGGACTCGGCACTACCCCCATAGGACTTGCTGAGCAGATTGCTCCGCAATTGGCGCCACGTCGTTTCGTCGTAGGAGCCCGTCGAATCCAGGTAATCGCGATAAACCATCTGCCAGACCTGATCAATCACCTCCTTTGGGCTGTCGTGAATGGATCCGCCAGAGGCCGATGGCAAGGAGAGGCCTGGTGAACTGAGGCCCATGGCGGTGACCACACCGCCAACGCCGAGCAGCAGCAACGGAGTCGATCGAACCAAAGATCGCAGGCGCTGACTCCGAACCATGGCCCTTCAGGACTGATTCTTCAGACTAACGAGATCAGCCGGGCTCCACCCAGCGACCGTCCTCTTTGATCAACTGGATCAGGGCTTCAACGCCTTCGGCTTCAGGCACCTTGCGGATTTCATCACGACCGCGATAAAGCGATATCACACCCGGGGTTTTGCCGACGTAGCCGTAATCGGCATCGGCCATCTCGCCGGGACCATTGACGATGCATCCCATCACGGCGATGTCCAGACCTGTGAGGTGGGATGTGGCGTTGCGGACCTTACGCAACACCTCCTCGAGATTGAACAGGGTGCGACCGCAGCTCGGGCAAGCGACGTACTCGACCATGGTCTTGCGCAGACCCAGGGATTGAAGAATCGAGTAGCAGACGGGTATTTCCTTTTCTGGGGCCTCCGTTAGCGAGACTCGGAGGGTGTCTCCCAACCCATCGGCCAGCAGAGTGGCGATGCCTGCGGTGCTCTTGATCCGGCCGTAATCACCATCACCGGCTTCGGTCACCCCGAGATGCAGCGGGTAATTGAAGCCCTCCTTGTCCATGGTGTCCGCCATCAGGCGGTAGGCCGCAAGCATCACCGGAGCCCGCGAGGCCTTCATCGAAATCATGATGTTGTGGAAATCAAGCTCATGGCAGATGCGCACAAATTCCATCGCTGATTCGACCATCCCCTCAGGGGTGTCGCCGTAGGTGAACAGCATCCGCTCCGCCAGGGAGCCATGGTTCACACCGATTCGAAGGGCCTTGTTCTGATCCCGCAGCAGGGTCACCAAGGGCTCGAACGTCTCACGGATGCGCTGGCCGATGGCGGCAAATTCTTCGGGGCTGAACTCCTGGCGGTTCGGATCTGGCTTATCAAAAATGAACAGGCCGGGATTGATCCGGACCTTGTCGACGTGCTGGGCGACCTCCAGGGCGATCTTGACGCCGTTGTGGTGGACATCCGCCACCAGGGGAACGGTGCAGCCCCGCTGACGAAGCTCCTGACGGATCTGTCCCATCGCCTTGGCATGGGCCATCGAGGGCGTTGTCACCCGCACGATTTCACTGCCGGCTTCGGCCAAGCGGATGATGCCGGCCACAGCAGCCTCGATATCGAGGGTGTCCTCGTTGATCATCGACTGCACCACGATCGGGTGCTCGCTGCCCACGGGCACATCACCCACCATCACGGTGCGGGTGACACGGCGATGGATCTGGGTGTCGTAGCGCCGATCCAGGGCAGTCATGGAGCTGGTGGTTAAGCGCGTCAACGTTCGCACAGCCTGCGCCGAACCGCGTCGAGATCTTGTCGGGTCAGATCCAGGGGCGCGCCGGCTGCCTTGGAGGGATTCCGCAACAGATATGAGGGGTGAAAAATCGGCATTACCGCTCGTTCATTCCAGCTCTGCCATTGACCACGCAGCTGGGTCATGCCCCCCTTGATTCCAAGGATGGCTTCCACAGCGGTGGCTCCCGTCAGCACGATCACCTTTGGATTGACGGCATCCAGTTGCAGATCAAGCCAGGACCGGCAGGCAGCTAACTCAGCTTTTTTCGGTCGTCGATTGTTGGGGGGCCGGCATTTAATTGCATTGCAAATATAGGTGTCATGCTCGGGATCCAGACCCACGTCCCGCAGCAGTTGATCGAGGGCACGTCCTGAACGACCGACAAACGGGACGCCCTGAGCATCTTCCTGAGCCCCTGGTGCTTCGCCGATCAGCATCAGATCCGCCTTGGGATTGCCGCGGCTGATCACGACGGTCTGGCGGGTGCTGGCGAGGTCACAGGCTGTGCAGGCACTGCAGGCCTCAAGGGTGGTGATGGTCATGAAATCAAGGTGGCAGAGGCCAGCGGAGCCAAAAGCAACAGGGGATTGCCCTCCGGATCGTGGATCCAAGCCTCAGCACCAAAGGGCTCAAGCCGCGCCTTCTCCAGAAGCGATCCACCACGCTGCAGGGCGGTGCTGAGCAGCCGTTGAAGTTCAGGCAGGGGCTCTTGCGATGGGGGGAGCCTCAAACAGGGCGCCAGCGCTCGCCCCCGGGCAGGAAAAGGGCGCCGGCGTGAGGGCCTATAGATCTCCAGTTGGGTGCCATCGCTGAATTGAACGATGCAGTGGTGGTCCGCCACCCCAGGCTTCAACGCGGCTTGAAACAGCTCGCTGTAAAACCTTGCCAACCTAGCGCTGTCCTCTGCGGCCAAGACCCAGCTGATCTGTATCGCATTCATGGGCGCTGAGAAATCAAGGTTGTCTGCGACACCATCTGCGGCAGGATGATGACGTTTTAAACGCACCGTGGGGAGGTGCGTTACCGATGCCGCGCCCGCCAGAACTTTCCGACCGGGCTGTCGCCCTCAAACCATCTCTGACGCTGGAGATCAGCGCCAAGGCCAAAGCACTGAGCGACAGCGGTAAGGACATCTGCAGCCTCAGTGCCGGTGAGCCGGACTTTGCGACGCCTCCATTTATCGTTGAAGCGGCCCAGCACGCTCTGGGATCCGGCTTCACCCGTTACGGCCCCGCCGCGGGAGACCCCGATCTTCGTGCTGCTCTGGCCCACAAACTGAGCATCGAAAACGGGATTCCAACCCAGCCAGAGCAGGTGCTTGTTACCAACGGCGGCAAGCAAGCCATCTACAACCTGTTCCAGGTGCTGCTCAATCCCGGCGACGAAGTTTTGGTGGCAGCCCCGTACTGGCTGAGCTATCCCGAGATGGCAGCCCTGGCAGGGGCGAGCACCAAGATCATCCCCACCAAAGCGGAGGAGGGCTTCCGCCTCAACCTCGATCTGCTGGAGCAGCAAATCACCCCGCGCAGCCGACTGCTGGTGATCAATTCACCTGGCAACCCCAGTGGTCAGGTGATAACACAGGCCGAACTGCAGGCTCTGGCCACGCTGGTGGGCCGTCACCCCCAGCTGATGGTGATGAGCGATGAGATCTACGAATATCTCCTGGCCGATGGTCAGCAGCACTGCAGCTTTGCGGCCATCGCCGAAGAGATCCGCGAGCGCTGCTTCACCGTCAACGGCTTTGCCAAAGGCTGGGCGATGACTGGCTGGCGCCTCGGTTATCTGGCTGGAGATGCTGCTGTGATCAAGGCTACTTCAGCCCTGCAGAGCCAGAGCACCAGCAATGTGTGCAGCTTTGCTCAACGAGGTGCCCTGGCGGCGATCGAAGGACCTCGAGATTGCGTGCGCGAGATGGCGCTCAGCTACAACCGCCGCCGTGCTCTGCTCACCGAAGGGCTGCAAGCCCTGGAGGGCATCACCCTGACGCCCCCTCAGGGGGCCTTCTACGCCTTCCCCCGCCTGCCGGACGGTGTACCCGATTCGATGGAGTTCTGCCGGCAAGCCCTGGAACAGGAAGGTCTGGCCATGGTTCCGGGCCTGGCCTTCGGCGATGACCGCTGCATTCGACTCTCCTGTGCCGTAGCAGATGAGACGATCAACGATGGACTGATGCGACTGAAGCGACTGCTTAGTTCTTTCTGATCCAATCTGATCACTTCCAATTCTGAATGTCTGTACGAAAACGCAGGGCCGTGGTGGCCACCGGTTTGATTGCCGGCCTCGCCCTCATGGCCAGTGTTTCCAGCTGCGGAACACCCCAGAACGAGTCCAAACAGGCCATTCTGCAGATCGGTGCCATCCCCGACCAGAACCCCGAGAAACTGAATCGCATCTACGCCACTCTGTCGGAGGAGCTAAGCGAGAAGCTGGATGTTCCTGTGCGTTATGCGCCGGTGAGCAACTACGCGGCTGCGGTCAGTGCCTTCCACACGAGCAGCCTTGATCTGGTCTGGTTCGGTGGACTCACCGGTGTGCAGGCCAGGCTGCAGACGCCTGGAGCCCGGGTGCTGGCGCAACGGGATATCGATGCCGAATTCACCAGTGTGTTCATCGCGAATGGCGCCAGTGGTTTGCGCCCTTTCACCAGTGGCGACCAACTGGTTGAGTTGAAGGGACGCCGTTTGGCCTTCGGTTCGGAGAGTTCCACCTCTGGTCGCCTGATGCCCCAGTTCTTTATGGAGGAAAACGGCGTGAAACCTGAGGATCTAGCGGGGGGCGGACCTGGCTTCAGCGGCAGCCACGACGCCACCATTGCAGTGGTACAAAGCGGTGCCTACGAGGTGGGTGCCTTGAACGAGCAGGTCTGGCGCAGCAATGTGGCGGATGGCCGCGTGGATCCCGACAAGGTGTCGGTGATTTGGAGGACACCACCCTACGTGGATTACCACTGGGTTGTGCGGCCCGGTCTTGATGACCGCTTTGGCGATGGCTTCACCGACAAGCTCCAAACCGCCTTGCTGGACTTGTCAGCAGAAACGGAGAACGGCGCCACGATTCTTGAATTGTTCGGTGCGGGACGCTTCATCCCTGCCAAAGACGAGGACTACGTGATGATCGAAACGGTGGGTCGCCAACTCGGAAAGATCCGTTGACAGCAATGCTGGAGCTGCACCAGGCCTGCCTGAGCCAACGGCTCCAACCGATCACCCTCACCCTTCGTGTGGACCAGCGTGTGGTGTTGCTCGGTGCCAGTGGCGCCGGCAAAACAACCCTGCTGAAGCTCTGCAACGGGGCCCTAAGCCCCGATGCAGGATTCGTGCACTGGTGTGGTCGGTCCCATCAGCAGTTGTCGCGCCGGCAAAGGCGCCAAATCGGCACGCTCTGGCAGGACCTGCGCCTGGTGGAGGAATTGAACGTCATCCAGAATATCAACAGTGGTGCCCTGGGACGCCATGGTCTGTTCTGGGCGATTCGAAACCTGCTGGGCACCCTGGACCAGACCACCTGTCTTGCGCTGATGCACCAGGTGAAACTGGAGGCCGATTTGCTTGAACAGCCCGTGCGTGAGCTTTCTGGAGGTCAGCGCCAACGGGTAGCTCTGGGCCGTTTGTTGCATCAGCAGCCTGAACTCGTGCTGGCGGACGAACCCCTCTCCGCCCTAGATCCCACCCTCGCTGAGGACGTTCTCAACACGCTGCTTCTATCGCCGGGCTGTCTGATCAGCCTGCACCGACCGGATCTGATTCACCAGTTTGATCGGGTTCTGGGGCTCCGTGATGGTGCCCTGGTGATCGATGCGGCTCCAGACACTATTCATCAGGATCAGTTGGAATGGCTCTACGCATCGGTTTGAAACCAGCCCTGCCGCTGATCCCATTGCTGCCGGGCCTGAGCCTGCTGGGCGTTCTTGTGGTGCTGTTGCGCGATGGGCACGGAGGAGGACTTGCTCTGCTGCAACAGTTCGCCGCTGGGGCCGTGCAGCCGTCTATCGATCCGATCGTGCTGGGCAGCTTGCTCAACGGGCTCCAGATCACCCTGGTGATCGCAGTGATGGCCTGGGGCATCAGCAGCGTTCTCGGCGTCGGTCTCGGACTCCTGAGCTCAAGCACGTTCTGGGAGATCCTGGCAGGCGTGCGTTGGCCTGCGGTGGTTCTGCGCCGTTGGCTAGCCCCCCTGCGAGCTGTTCATGAACTGATCTGGGGGCTTTTGCTGCTGCAGGTTTTCGGACTGAATGGCTGGGTTGCGGTCTGCGCCATTGCCATTCCCTACACGGTTCTGATGGCGCGGGTGATTGCCGATCAGGTGGATTGCCACGTTTCACCGGCCATCCCCGTACTCAAAGGAGCCGGCGCCACACCATGGGCCGTGATGCTCACCGGGCTTGTCCCTCCGCTGGCAGAGCCGATCAGTGACCACATCGGCCACCGGCTCGATTGCGCGCTTCGTTCAGCATTGATTTTGGGCGTTTTCGGCCTCGGGGGGCTCGGGACAGACCTCAGCCTCAGCCTGCGCTCGCTTCAACTTCAGGAGATGTGGAGTGGCCTGTGGTTTCTGGCCATCGCCATGGTGGTGCTCGACCGACTGCTGCGAACGCTGCGCAGCTGGTCACGCGTGCTGATTCTTCCCGTGGCCATTGCCAGCCCATGGGTCGCCCTCGCCTGGGGAACACAGCTGGATCTGCAGCTGGCCTGGCCTGTGGGTGAGTGGTCGATGCTTGTTGGGAACCTCATCGACGGATCCGAGGGGTTCAATGC
>NZ_JBGKDP010000088.1:0-5008 GCF_042954245.1 Parasynechococcus sp. | reverse complement strand
CTTATTGAATACAAGAACGAGGGCTACGATATGTTCCTGGAAATGATGACTAACATGCGCCGTAATGTCATCTATTCAATGTTTATGTTCCAGTCGAAAGCCCCTCAAAACTAGTCTTTATTATTTGGAGGCAATGTCGCTCTAGGGAAGTTTTTAATCAATATTGCTTTAATCATCGCTGACACTTTGTGGTATGTTGTTTTCAACAGTTATTGTTTTTGTTGGGATTTATGCAGCCGTAATTTACTGTCATATGTCATTAAAATGGCCAAATTTTGGTTATCTCTTTTGCTTCAAGCGAGGTTGGCTTGGTAAATTAGCCTTGAAATTAATTGTTTTTTATGTGAATTGTGTGATTCAGGGGCCTCCTGGCAATAAAGTATACTCTGGAGAGCCAATGTGAAGCTTCTGAGTCGAAAGTATCGGTTGTAAGCTCAATTTATTTAGGCACCTGTGAGCACTTTATCTAGTGCTATCTCCCAGAAATTCCAAAATCTCTCGGTCTTTGAGATTCTGGGCTTCCCCAGAGCATTCTTCAAGGAGCTGCCGACCAGCGGCCACTTCCTGTAGGCAGCGCTTGAGGTTTGTCACCGTGTTCTCGAGGTGATCGATCCGTTCCATCAAGTTGCGGATCACGTTTGCTTCCGCATCTGGAAGGGCCGAATGGGCAAGGGGATTGATCCGCGTGCCGCTCTGGTGGATCACCCTTCCGGGGACGCCCACCACCGTGCAGTCGCTCTCCACATCGCGCACCACCACGGATCCTGCGCCGATGCGGGTGTTGGTCCCGATGGTGATTGCACCCAACACCTTGGCACCTGCGCCCACTACAACGTTCTCGGCCAGGGTTGGGTGGCGCTTGCCGTGTTCCTTGCCGGTGCCCCCCAGGGTTACGCCCTGATACAGCAGGCAACGGTGGCCGATTTCGGCGGTTTCGCCGATCACTACCCCCATGCCATGGTCAATGAACACGCTGTGGCCGATGCGGGCGCCGGGGTGGATTTCGATGCCGGTGAGGGTACGGCTGACTTGGCTGAGGCAGCGGGCAGCAAGCTTCAGGGGCAAACTGCAGGTCCAGAGGCGATGGCTAATCCGGTGCAGGCTGATCGCCTGGAAGCCGGGATAGCAGCACACAATCTCCAGCCAGCCGCGGGCAGCCGGATCACGCTCGCGAATGATCGCGAGGTCGGCTCGGATGTGATCAAACATCGCAGGAGAATTAGCTGGCGGCGGCCGGAATTTGCAGACCAATCTCCTTACGGAGCAAATCGATCGTATCGGTGCTGAGGTAGCTCTGGGCGCAATGCACCTGGGGCATGCGTATCAGTTGGGAGCGGTTCTGGCGCAGGCTCTGCTCCACCAAGGGCAAACTTGGTCGATCGCAGAGCACGTGGCTTGAGGCCCGGAGTAGGGCCAGCAGGCGGCTGCCCACGTCCGGGGTGGCGGTCATCAGCAGCAATTCGTTGCCACGCATTGAGTGGAGAATCACTTCCGCAGCACGCAGAATGCCGGGGCTGATGCTCACCAGGCCCACGCAGCTGCCTGGGCGCAATTCCTTGAGCATGGCCAGCTCCTGGCGGAAGTCGTTGAGGTCAACCGCCACGGCCCGGACGCTGTGTTTCTTGGCCAGCTCCTCCACCGGTTGGAGGAAATAACGGCTGGTCACCACGGTGCCGTTGCTGGAGTTCTCCAGCACGCTTTCCAGCTCTTCCAGAGGCACCACTTCCACCGGTACATCCAGGCAGGGTTCAAGTTCCTCGGCGATCAGCATCGAGGCGCCGATGTCTTCCCGGGGGGTGCTGACCAGTACGCGGGCGCCGCAACGCAGCCGCCAGTCGATCTCACGGGTTAGTAATTCGCGGGTTTGCTGCAGGGTGCAGCCTGCATTCAGCAGGCCATCCACGCACTTGCGCACTTCCCGGTCGAGGTCGGTGACGCCCCGGTTACGAATGTGCGGAGGCGTTTTCATTTCCCGGGGTTTCTGCTGGTCGCGCACGTAGATGCCGGAGCCGGCCATTGCCTCCACCACGCCATCGGTTTCCAGTTGGCGGTAGACCTTGCTGATCGTGTTGCGGTGCAAGCCGGTCTGCATCGCCAACTGGCGTGTACTCGGCAAGCGATGCCCCGGCGGGTAATGCCGTGCTGCGATGGCGAAACAGATCTGGTTGTACAGCTGCGTCGATGCCGGTATGTCGCTTTCCTGTTGGATATGGAATCGCACGCCGGTGGGACAGGTCGGAATGCGGCCACCATACGGAGCGAATTGCCTGGTGACAATTGGGGGTGTGTCCTGTGGGCCTGTGACAATTTCCAACTCCCCCTCGCCTGGCTGGGTTGAGCTCGCCAATGGTGCTGTGCCACTGCACTGCTGGTGGGCAGAGCCGCAAGCCAGTGAGAACGATATTAACTCTAAACCGTCTATTAAACGTGTTTATATCGTACTACCTGAGGTGTTTGAGGTGAACGCCTAGGCGCGCAGCGTGGCGGATCGCTTGGCGGCCCAGGGGCATGCGGCCCTAGCGGTTCCCCTGTTTTCCCGTACGGCTCCTGAGTTGGAGCTGACCTATGAAACACCCGATCTGGCTGAAGGACGCCGTCACAAGGACGCCACCACCACCGAGCAGATCCTTGGTGATGTCGCTGCTGCTGTCAGCTGGTTAGGAGCCCGTTACTCACACTCCGCCATCCACGTGGTGGGGTTCTGCTTTGGGGGGCATGCCGCTTTTCTGGCCGCCATGTTGCCCGGGGTTGAGCACGCTTTTGATTTTTACGGCGCCGGCGTGAGCCGTATGCGGCCCGCTGGTGGTGAACCCTCTTTGGCTCTGCTGCCTGAGATGCAGGCACGGTTCACCTGCGTGTTCGGCACGGCCGATCCTCTGATCCCTTCTGAGGATCGCGAAGCAATTAAAACAGCTCTGCGCAAGGTTGATCGTGCTGGTGAGCGCTTCAGTTTTATGGAGTGTGCCGGCGCCGACCACGGCTTCATGTGCGAAGCACGCAGCAGCTTCCACCCCCAGGCTTCAGCCCAGGGATGGAAGCTGCTGCTTGATGAAGATTCGGTGGTTTAGTTCTGGGGGCTGGCCACCTTGGCGGCGGTGGGTCGCGGCGGTGCGGGGATGGTGCGCACGGCCTTGTTGGCGGCTTGCTTCTTTTCCTCCTTCTTCACCAGCGGCGTTTTGCGTGGGGTGAGGAACATGATCATGTTGCGGCCCTCCCGCTTGGGCGCCTGCTGGATTTCGGCCTTTTCTTCTAGGTCCTTGGCCATTCGCCGCAGCAAGGTTTCCGCCAGCGCCGTGTGCTGAATCTCGCGGCCACGGAAGATCACGGTGCACTTCACCTTGTCGCCCGCCTTGAGGAAGCGCTGGGCCTGACCGATCCGCACGTCGTAGTCGTGCTGATCGATCTTGTAGCGCATCTTGACCTCCTTGACTTCGGTCTGGTGCGACTTCTTTTTGGCCTCTTTGGCTTTCTTTTCCTGCTCGAACTTGAATTTGCCGTAGTCCATGATCCGGCAGACCGGTGGGTCAGCCTTCTCGCTCACCAACACCAGATCCAGTTCCCGGTCACGGGCCACATCCAGGGCTTCTTCGCGGCTGATCACGCCTAGCTGAGCGCCGTCTGAGTCGACCACCCGCAATTGGGGGTAGTTGATCCGGTCGTTGATGTTGGGCAGCTCCCGAACCGGGGCACGACGGTCAAAACGGGGACGTGGGGGCATTCAGGCGGTGACGGGGACAGTGGCAGACAACTTCGCTTGATACAACGTCTGCATACTTCACCTTAGATGTTGCTCGATCAGCGTCATCGCATCCGTCAGCGATGCCGGGTCGGACAGCCAGTGGGGGTTGTGCTGACGGCGGAACCAGGTGCGTTGGCGTTTGGCGAACTGGCGGGTGCGTTGGCTTGTGATCCGCACCGCATCCGTGCTGGTGAGGTTGCCGGCAATCACCTGCAGCGCTTCGCCATAGCCGATGGTCTGCAGCAGTGGCAGATCAGTGCCGTAGCGCTCGCTCAGGCGCCGGGTCTCCTCCACCAGCCCATCGCGGTACAGCTGCTCAGTGCGCTGTTGGATTCGCTGGCGCAGGTTGGCGGGGTTGAGGCCTATTTCTAAGACCCGCCAGCGCGGAGGGGTGGCTGTGGCCTGGCGACTCATCGGTTGCCCGGAGGCATAGAGCACCTCCAGGGCGCGCTGGGTGCGCACAGCATCGGCGGGGGGGATTTTGGCGGCGGCTTTGGGATCGGCGGCCTGCAGCAGTGGATGGCAGATGCCCTGGCCCAGGGCCGTCAGCTGCTGACGCAGTTGCGGCTGGGGTGACACTGCCGGAGGCTGAAGTCCGCTGGTGAGGGCCTTGAGGTAGAGGCCGCTGCCGCCCGCCAGCAGGGCGATGCCCCGCTGCTTCAGCTCACGGCTGATGCAGGGATTGGCTTCTGCTTGAAACTCCTGCAATGTGATCTGCTGGTCCGGTGCGCGCAGGTCCAGCAGATGGTGTAGCACCCGCGCCTGTTGGTCCGCCGTCGGCTTGGCGGTGCCCACATCCATCCCTTGGTAGAGCTGGCGGGAATCCACGTTGATCACCGGCAGATCCAGCTGTTCGGCGATGTCCAGCACCAGGGCGGTCTTGCCGCTGGCGGTGGGCCCGAGCAGGGTGATCACCAGGGGGTTGGAGATGCTCAAAAGGGTGAGAGGGGGGTCCAGCCCGGCTTGGAATGGGCGCTGAGAGGCCTCTGCAAGCTTCTCTAGACAGCCGATGGTAGATTGACATTGTCAGGTCGAGGTTTAGAGCCGTTGCGCCCGCCCATGACCCGGTTTCCTGGCTTGAGACTTTCTGAATGAGCGACGCTTCCAAGGTCCAGAACGCCTACGGCGCTGAGCAGATTCAGGTGTTGGAGGGGCTTGAGCCCGTTCGCAAACGCCCGGGCATGTACATCGGCTCCACTGGGCCGAGGGGTTTGCACCACCTGGTGTACGAGGTTGTTGACAACTCGGTAGATGAGGCCCTGGCGGGCC
>NZ_JBGKDP010000087.1:0-1814 GCF_042954245.1 Parasynechococcus sp. | reverse complement strand
ACCACCCGACCCGAAACGATGCTGGGCGACACGGCGGTGGCGGTGAACCCCACCGACGAGCGCTACGCCCATCTGGTGGGTCAGACCCTCACGCTGCCCTTTGTGGGTCGTGAGATCCCGATCGTGGCCGACGACCACGTGGAGAAGGACTTCGGCACCGGTTGCGTCAAGGTGACGCCGGCCCACGATCCCAACGATTTCGCCATCGGCCAGCGCCACGGTCTGCCCCAGATCACGGTGATGCGCAAGAACGGCACGATGAACAAGGAAGCTGGCCAATTCGAGGGGCTGGATCGCTTTGAAGCCCGCAAGGCCGTGGTGGCCGGCTTGGAGGAGTTGGGGCTGCTGGTGAAGGTGGAGGACTACCGCCACAGCGTTCCTTATTCCGACCGCGGCAAGGTGCCGGTGGAGCCGCTGCTCTCCACCCAGTGGTTCGTCAAAACCGAGCCTTTGGCGGCCCGTTGCCGTGAGGCCCTCGAGAAGCAGGATCCCCGCTTCATCCCCGAGCGCTGGGAGAAGGTCTACCGCGACTGGCTCACCGACATCCGCGACTGGTGCATCAGCCGCCAGCTCTGGTGGGGTCATCGCATTCCCGCCTGGTTTGTGATCAGCGAAACCGGTGGCAAGTACACCGACACCACCCCCTACGTGGTGGCCCGCAACGAAGCCGAAGCCCTGGAGAAGGCCAAGGCGGAGTACGGCGCCGCGGCAGAGATCGAGCAGGACGAAGACGTGCTCGACACCTGGTTCTCCAGTGGCCTGTGGCCCTTCTCCACCCTGGGTTGGCCTGATGCGAGCAGCGCTGATCTGCAGCGCTGGTACCCCACCAGCACCCTGGTGACGGGCTTCGACATCATCTTTTTCTGGGTGGCCCGGATGACGATGATGGCCGGCGCCTTCACCGGCGAGATGCCCTTCCAGGACGTCTACATCCACGGCCTGGTGCGGGATGAGCAGAACCGCAAGATGAGCAAGAGCGCCGGCAACGGCATCGATCCGCTGCTGCTGATCGAGCGTTACGGCACCGATGCCCTGCGCTTCGCCCTGGTGCGGGAAGTGGCCGGTGCTGGTCAGGACATTCGCCTGGATTACGACCGCAAGAAAGACACCTCTGCCACGGTGGAGGCCTCCCGCAACTTCGCCAACAAGCTCTGGAACGCCACCCGCTTCGCCCTGATGAACCTGGGCGGCGAAACGCCGGCCCAACTCGGTGACCCCGACCCCGCGGCCCTGCAGCTGGCCGATCGTTGGATCCTCTCGCGCCTGGCCCGGGTGAATCGGGAAACCGCCGAGCGCTACGGCAACTACGGCCTGGGGGAAGCGGCTAAGGGCCTGTATGAGTTCGCCTGGAACGACGTCTGCGATTGGTACCTGGAGCTGAGCAAGCGGCGGCTGAATCCCGGTGACAACCCCTCGGCCGAGGCCCTCGCCGATCAACGGGTGGCCAAGCAGGTGCTGGCCAAGGTGATCAGCCAGATGCACCTGATGCTGCATCCATTGATGCCCCACCTCACCGAGGAGCTTTGGCACAGCGTCACCGGCGAGTCGGAGACCACCTTCCTGGCCCTGCAGCCCTGGCCGGAGCTGGATGAAAGCGCTCTGGATGATGCGTTGGAAGCGTCCTTCTCCGAGCTGATCGGTGCCATCCGTGTGGTGCGCAACCTGCGGGCTGTCGCTGGCCTGAAGCCCTCTCAATCGGTGCCGGTGCGTTTCGTCACCGGCCGCGGCGAGCTGGCGGCGGTGCTGAGCAAGGGCATGGCCGACATCACGGCGTTGACGCGAGCCGAGTCGGTGGCGGTGATGGCGCCGGCGGA
>NZ_JBGKDP010000086.1:0-2980 GCF_042954245.1 Parasynechococcus sp. | reverse complement strand
GAATTCTGGCCTTCTATGCCGTGTTGATGGGATGGACCGGGGCCACGCTGGTGCAGACCCTAACCCAGGGACTCCCGGCGGATATCGCCTCGGCGGAAGCCTTTTTCGCCGGTCTCAGTGGCGGCCACTCCGCTTTGATCGGCCAGCTGCTCAGCCTGGTGGCGACTGCTGCTGTTGTGGCCGCCGGCGTGCGTGGAGGCATCGAGCGGTTGTCCCGCTGGGGGCTGCCGCTTTTGTTTGTGCTGCTGATTGGCCTCGCGGTTTGGGCCGCTGGTCTTGATGGGGCCTCCGAGGGCTATCGCATCTTCCTGCTCCGCTGGGATAATAGCCAGCTGCACAACCCCACCACGATTCGCAATGCCTTCACCCAGGCCTTCTTCTCGATTGGCACGGGCATTGGCTGCATCCTGGCCTATTCGGCCTACTTGAGCCGGCGCGCTCACCTGCCGCGGGAAGCCGTGGCGGTGGTGGGAATGGATACCGCTGTGGGATTGCTGGCCGGCATGGTCACCTTCCCCGTAGTGATGAGCTTTGGCCTCCAGGATGTGATCAGTGGCTCCACGCTGGGGACGATCTTTATCGCCCTGCCCACGGGCCTGGGCTCGCTTGGCCCCACAGGACAGCTGGTGGGGGTGCTCTTTTTTGCGCTGGCCCTGATTGCTGCGATCACCTCAGCGGTGTCGCTGTTGGAGGTACCGGTGGCCTGTTTGATCGATCGTCTGGGGTGGACCCGTTCCCGGGCCGTCTGGGTGTCCACGGCGTTGATCTTTGTGGCCGGTCTTCCGGCGGCCACCTCCATGGAGGTTCTCGGCTGGATGGATTCCGTGTTGGGAGGCCTGTTGCTGATTCTAGGGGGCTTGCTCCTGGCCTTGTTGCTGGGCTGGGTGCTTCCAGCTCGCTTCCAGGAGGAGCTCAGCCATTCGGGGAGCCCGATCTGGCTCCAGCGCTTTCTGCTGGTGATGCTGCGCTGGATTTCGCCGCCGGTTATCGCTGTTGGTCTGGTGATCACCGTGATTGATCTGATCCCCAGCTGAAGAATTCGCCTCGCCAGTGCCTACGGCTGATCAGGAGAGTTGAGCATGGATTCCATCTTGCGAATCCTCCGCAGCATTTTGTCCCAGACCTCTGCTTTCCAGGCTTGCTCCGCATCGCCCGTGGACTCGGCCAACTGCTTCTGAGCCGCGAGCTTCGCCTCGAGATCCTCGCCGGCATCCAGGGCCTTCATCAGCTCCATCTCGAGCTTGGCGGTTTCCATGAAGTTCAGCTTCTTCAGCCAGAGCATGGGGAGCGACAGCATTGGGGTTCAGTCTGCCGGGATCAGGCGCGGATCCACTCCGTCACCCCGCCGGGTTTGTCGATCAGCTCCACTCCTTGGGCGGCGAGCTCATCCCGGATCCGGTCGGCCTCCGCGTAATCCTTCGCGACTTTCGCTGCCTTGCGCGCCGCGATGGCTGAATCAATGGCGCCGTCGTCGAGGCTGGCGGCGGCTTCGGCTTCCGAGCGCAGTCCCAGCACCGCCGCCAGGTGCCGCAGCAGCTGCCAACGCCCCTCCAGACCCTTCAACTCCGGCTCAGGCAGGGCGGCGTCTTCCCCCCGTTCCAGCCGGTTGGCGAGGGTCCGTAGGGGCTTGGCCAGATCAAACAGCACGGCCAGTCCGCCCGAGCTGTTGAGGTCATCGTCCATGGCGCTGATGAAGCGTTGCTCGAGCTCCACCAGAGCGGTGTCGGCTGGACCTCCATCGGCCGTCATGGCGCCCTCTGTGAGCGGTGCGGTCGTGCTCCAGCTGAGGCTGTCGTTGTGGCGATCGCCAAGGCTCAGGGCTGCATTCAGCCCCTTCCAGCCGGTGGCTGCGGCCTCAAGGGCCTCGGCGGTGAAATCAAGTGGTTTGTGGTAGTGGGCCTGCAGCACAAACAGGCGCAGGGTCATCGCCGAGACCCCGCTCTCCAGCAGGGCGCGGATGGTGGTGAAGTTGCCGAGCGATTTGCTCATCTTCTGCCCGCCCACATTGACCATGCCGTTGTGCATCCACACTCGGGCCAGGTCCTGACCGGTGGCAGCTTCGGATTGGGCGATCTCGTTTTCGTGATGCGGGAACACCAGGTCGGCTCCACCCAGGTGGATGTCGATCGTGTCGCCGAGTTCCGCCCGCACCATGGCTGAGCATTCGATGTGCCAGCCGGGGCGTCCCTCACCCCAGGGGGAGGGGAAGCTGGGTTCTCCGGGTTTGGCCCCTTTCCAGAGCGCGAAATCGAAAGGGTGCTGCTTGCGGGCCTCTTCGGCATCGGCCACGCGCCCGGCAGCGTTGTCCTGCTGTTCGCTCAGATCGCGGCCGCTGAGCTTGCCGTAACCGGCATGCTTCATCACCGCGAAATACACATCCCCCTCAGCGCTGTAGGCCACACCCTTGGCTTCCAGTTCGCCGATCAGTGCGCGGATTCCATCCAGGCACTGGGTGGCGCGGGGCATCCGATCGGGCCGCAGGATGCCGAGGGCGTCCATGTCCTGGTGGAACGAGGCGATGTTGCGCTCGCTGACGTCGGTCATCGAGGAGTTCTCTTCGCCGGCCCGTTTGAGGATCTTGTCGTCGATGTCGGTGAAGTTCTGAACGAAGGTCACCTCGAGGCCGCGCCAGATCAGATACCGCCGCAGCACATCCCAGTTGATGTAGCTGCGAGCATGGCCCAGGTGGCAGAGGTTGTAGACCGTCACGCCGCAGCAATAGATGCTGGCCTTCCCCGGGGTTAGGGGTGTGAACGGCTCGGTGCGGCGGGTGAGGGTGTTGGTGAGCCGCAGGGACACAGCCGTTCAGAAGCTGCGGCTGAGGCTACGGCCTGTTCGGTAGGTGGGATTGTTGGTTTTCAGCCGGCTTCACAGCTCGTGGTGCCAAATTGCTACCAGGAAGACCCGTTTGGAGAGGGGAACTCTTGGCTCCGCAATGGCCCTGAAAGAAGATCATTCAGTGGAGAGAATATTCTTTTAA
>NZ_JBGKDP010000085.1:0-2805 GCF_042954245.1 Parasynechococcus sp. | reverse complement strand
CCTTCAGCCGGCTTTCCACCTCAGGCGTGATCAGCGTCGGCGCCGTGAACTGTTCCCCGCCGTGGACGACGCGATGGCCAATGAGGCCCAGTCGCTGACGGTGGGGTTCGATCGCCGGCGTTAGCCAGTTGTCGAGCACCTCCTCCAGTCCATCGTCCTCGGTCAGGCTGCGCCCTTCATGCCAGACGAAAGCCCCGGTGGAATCCACCAGGGCTGCCTTGAGGCTGGAACTGCCCAGATTGATCACCAGGCAGAGGTCGCCCATCAGCGCACGTCGCAGGTGATCTCAACGTTGAGTGGATCCACGGCCCAGATGTTCTTGCAGTACTCGCCGATGGAACGATCGGAGGAGAAGAACCCGGTGCGTGCCGTGTTCAGCAGCGACATCCGGTTCCAGTGCATCCGGTCGCCCCAGACACGGCTGACCGCCTCCTGGGCCCGCAGGTAGTCGGCGTAGTCGGCCATCACATAGAAGGGGTCGTTCCCGGTGAGGTTGTCGAGCAGGGGGCGGAACAGTTCGCCGTCGCCGTTGCTGAAATGCCCCATCTCGATCAGCCGCAGGGCCTCCTGCAGTTCCGGCAGCCCTGCGATCACGTCGCCGGGGCGGTAGCCGTCCTGCTGAAGGGCCGTGATCTCTTCCACGGTCTTGCCGAACAGGAAGAAGTTCTCGCTTCCCACCAGCTCACGGATCTCCACATTGGCCCCGTCAAGGGTGCCGATGGTGAGGGCGCCATTCATGGCGAACTTCATGTTGCCGGTGCCGGAGGCTTCCTTGCCCGCGGTGGAGATTTGTTCGGAGAGGTCGGAGGCGGGATACACCTGCTCCCCCAGCTTCACGTTGTAATCCGGCAGGAACACCACCCGCAGCAAGCCATCCATGTCAGGATCGGCATTGATGGTGTCGGCGATGCCGTTGAGGAAGCGGATGATCAGCTTCGCCATGTAGTAGCCGGGAGCAGCCTTGCCGCCGAAGATCACGGTGCGGGGCGCCATGCCGTCGGTCTCGCCGTTCTTGATCCGCAGGTACTGGGTGATCACCTGCAGGGCGTTGAGGTGCTGGCGCTTGTACTCGTGGATCCGCTTGACCTGTACGTCGAATAGGCTGGCGGGATCCACCAGTACGCCGGTGTTGCGGTGGATGTAGGTGGCCAGTTTGCGCGTCACCGACAGCTTGGTGTTGCCCCAGAGCTCGAGGAAGCTCTGGTCGTTCTGCCGCTCCTCTAGTTTGCGCAAGCTCTCCATGTTGGAGATCCAGTCGGGTCCCACGTGCTTATCCAGCAGGGCCGACATCTCGGGGTTGGCTAGGGCGACCCAGCGGCGCGGGGTGACGCCGTTGGTGACGTTGGTGAACTTCTCTGGCCAGAGCGCCGCAAACTCGGGCAGCAGCTCGGTTTTCACTAGATCCGAGTGCAGGGCTGCAACACCGTTCACGTGGTGGGCACCGATGGTGGCCAGGTGGGCCATGCGCACGGCTTTGCTGCCCTCTTCATCGATGATCGAGAGCTTGCGCTGGATCGCGTCGTTGCCGGGGTAGCGCAGTCGCACCTGCTGCAGGAAGCGCCGGTTGATCTCGTAGATCAGCTCCAGATGGCGGGGCAACAGGCTGCTGAAAAGGTTGAGGTCCCACTTCTCAAGCGCTTCCGGCAGCAGGGTGTGGTTGGTGTAGGCCACGGAGCGGGAGGTGATGTCCCAGGCCCGGTCCCACTCCAGATGCCGATCGTCGATCAGCAGACGCATTAGCTCCGCCACGGCGATGGCCGGGTGGGTGTCGTTGAGCTGAACGGTCCAGTAGTTGGGGAAGTCCTCGACCAACAGCCCTCGGTTGTCGAGGCTGCGCAGCATGTCCTGCAGCGAGCAGCTGACGAAGAAGTGCTGTTGCTTCAGGCGCAGACGCCTGCCTTCGTCGGTGCCGTCGTTGGGATACAGCACCTTGGAGAGGGTTTCGCTGCCTACCTTTTCTTCAACGGCGCCGTAGTAGTCGCCGATGTTGAAGGCATAGAAGTCGAAGCTTTCGGTGGCATCGGCACGCCACAGCCGCAGCCGATCGCAGATGTTGACCCGGTAGCCCAGCACCGGCACGTCATGGGGGATGCCGATGGCGTGTTCCGCCGGGATCCAGCGGGAGCGGTAGTTGCCTTTGTCGTCGATGTAGCTCTCGGTGCGGCCACCGAAGCCCACGAAACAGGCCTCATCGGGTTGGGGCAGTTCCCAGGGCCAGCCCCCCTTCAGCCACTTGTCGGTGATCTCCACCTGCCAGCCATCGCGGATTAGCTGATCGAAGATGCCGAACTCGTAGCGGATGCCGTAGCCAGTGGCCGGGATCTTCAGGCTCGCCAGCGACTCCATGTAGCAAGCCGCCAGACGGCCGAGACCGCCGTTGCCCAGGCCCGGTTCCTCCTCTACGTCTAAGATCTGCTGTAACGACTTGATGCCAAAATTTTTCAGGGCTTCTTCGGCCTCCTTCTGCATCCCCAGATTCAGCAGGTTGCTGTGGAGCTGCGGGCCGATCAGGAATTCCGCCGAGAGGTAGGCCACCGATTTCTGCGGACGGGCCCGCATCGCTTCGGTGGTGGCGAGGTATCGCATCATCAGCCGGTCACGCACCGCATAACTCAGGGCCATGTAGAGGTCATTGCGGCTGGCGGTGGGGGCGAGCTTGCCGAGCGTGAAGAACAGGTGCTCCGTCATGCCGTCGAACACGCTCTTGGCATCGAGGCCGGCGCGTTCGGGGTCGTTGTGACAGCCGGGAGTTGGCAGACGCAGATCGAACGATTGTGACGTGGTCATGAGGGTTCAGCGAGCCAT
>NZ_JBGKDP010000084.1:0-5518 GCF_042954245.1 Parasynechococcus sp. | reverse complement strand
TCGTAGATCCCGTTGAGGATCATCAGCTGATCACTGGGATCGGCCTGCGGATCACCGGCCCAGGTGGTTCAAAGCAACATCTCCACGGAGAACTGGTCCTGCAGGGGATCGATATCGCTGATGTTGGTGACGTAGGCGCCGATCCGAAGCGCCGGGCCTTCCGGTTCCACCAGCTCCACCAGGGCCGTCCCCCAGTCGATCGGAGCGGGCCTCGGGTCCACAACGGCCTTGGCGCTCCATCCCAGCTGCGCCATCGACAGGGTGAGCGCGCAGGCCAGAGCAACCCAGACAAGTCGCTATGTCCAACGACGGGACCTCGGCCTCACGCCAGCAAGCGTTCACAACCTCCCCACGATGACAAGGTTGAACGAAGGCGACCAGCACGGAAACAGCCTTTTAAACCTTCTGAATACGATTGGCCTGGGAATCAGTGAAGACCCTGATGTCGAAAAAACTTGTCGATAGCAGGTATCGTCCCAGCCGAAATCCTGTGGCCTGGGGTTAATGCAGGATCCAACCTTGATGCGTATTGGCTCGGCCATCAGCGGGTTGCTGCTGGTGCTGTTTCTGGTAGTTCATCTAGCCGGTTTGTTGCCCGCGCTGATCGCACCGGTGCAGTTCGAGCACTACGCCACGGCCCTGCATCACCAGCCATGGCTGCCGGTGTTGGAAGTCAGCCTTGCCGCCACCGCAGCCGTGCATCTGAGCTTCACCGTCGCCAAATCGCTGCGGACTCGGGGTGCTGGAAACACAGCGGCGCTGCGCAGCCGGCGCGGTCGTCCGCTCGAGGCATTCGCCAGCCGCAGCAAGTTGGCTGCCGGTGTAATCACCTTGGGATTTCTGGCCCTGCACCTGCAGCAACTGCGCTGGCCACGCCCGACCGATGGGCTGGAACGAGAGGTGCAGCAGCAGGTGCTGCAGCACCCGATCAGTCTGGTGGTTTATGCCGCCGGAAGCCTGGCCATTGGCCTGCATCTGCTCCATGGCGCGGAAGCAGCCCACCGCAACCTGGGTCTGCTCACCCCGGCCAACGGCCCCAGCATCCGCTGGGGAGGTTGCCTCTTGGCGTCGGGGATCGCTGGAGGCTTCCTGCTGATCAGCCTGGGACTGGCCCTCGGAGGCTTGGCATGACGAACGGACTGCCTGATCCCAGAATTCCCGCCGGTCCGCTCGCCGATGCCTGGCGACGGACCCGCGAAGGATTGCCGCTGATCAGCCCTCTGCGCAAAAGGGATATAGATGTGCTCGTGGTGGGTACCGGCCTGGCGGGCGCTTCCGCCGCTGCGACACTGGCCCAACAGGGCTACCGGGTCACGGTGCTCAGCTTTCACGACAGCCCGCGACGTGCCCATTCGGTGGCCGCCCAGGGGGGGATCAATGCCGCACGTTCTGTGGCGGTGGATGGCGACAGCGTCAGCCGCCTATTCGCCGACACCCTCAAAGGAGGCGACTTCCGCGCCCGGGAAGCGGGCTGCCAGCGGCTGGCAGAAATCAGCAGCGGCATCATCGATCAATGCGTGGCCCAGGGGGTGCCTTTCGCGCGCGAATACGGCGGCAGCCTGGCCACCCGCAGTTTTGGCGGGGCCCTGGTGAGCCGTACCTTCTATGCCCGGGGGCAGACCGGTCAACAATTGCTTTATGGCGCCTACCAGGCCTTGATGCGCCAGGTGGAGCTGGGCCGCATTCAACTGCTCACCCGCCGGGACGTACTCGAGCTGATCACCGTGGATGGGGTTGCCCATGGTGTGGTGGCGCACCACCTGCTGAGCGGTGAGCTGGAGGTCCACACCGCCCGCACGATTCTGCTCTGCACCGGCGGTTACAGCAACGTCTACTTCCTCTCCACCAACGCACTGAAGTCGAACACCAGTGCGATCTGGAAGGCCCACCGCAAAGGGGCACTGTTCGCCAATCCCTGCTTCACCCAGATTCATCCCACCTGCATTCCCAGTGGCGATGTCTTCCAGAGCAAGCTGACGCTCATGAGCGAAAGCCTACGCAATGACGGGCGCATCTGGCTGCCCAAGAACCCCGGCGAGACACGTCAACCCGATGCGATACCCGAAGAGGAGCGCGACTACTTCCTCGAAAGGCTATATCCCACCTACGGCAACATGACGCCGCGGGACGTCGCCTCCAGGCGGACCAGAGAACTCTGCAACGTGGGGCGGGGTGTTGGCCCAGGGGGACGATCGGTGTACCTCGACCTCACCGATGCCATCAACGCCGAAGGCAAAGACGCCATTGCCGCCCGCTACGGCAACTTGATGACGATGTACGAGCGCATCAGCGGCGACGACCCGTACAAGAAGCCCATGCGGATCTATCCCGCCCCCCACTACACGATGGGCGGCCTCTGGGTGGACTACCACCTGATGAGTTCCATCCCAGGCCTGTTTGTTTTAGGGGAAGCGAACTACTCCGAACATGGCGCCAACCGCCTGGGCGCCAGCGCCCTGATGCAAGGGCTCGCCGATGGCTACTTCATTGCGCCGTTCACGGTCACGGCCTGGCTGGCGGGCACCCCGACGCAGGATGTGCCCACGGATCACCCGGCCTGCCGCGAGGCCTTGGAGAGCACCCGCCGCCGCATCAGCCAATTGATCAAGAGCGAAGGCAACACCCCGGTGGACAGCTTCCATCGCGAGCTGGGGAGCGTGATGATCGACCGCTGCGGCATCAGCCGCCATGCCGATGGTCTGCGGGAGGGGCTGGAGCAGGTGAAGGTGCTGGAAAAGCGGTTCGAGGCCGAGGTGCGGGTGCCGGGCGAGGCCAGTGGCCCCAATGCCGAGCTGGAGAAAGCGCTGCGGGTCAAAGACTTCTTCGGGCTAGCCCAGCTGATGCTGCGGGATGCCCTGGCCCGGGAGGAGTCCTGCGGTGCCCACTTCCGCGAGGAACACCAAAGTGACGATGGCGAAGCCCGACGGGACGACGTGAACTTCGCCCACATCGCCGCCTGGGAGCACAACACCGACGGTGAGCCAATCCGCCACAGCGAACCGCTGCAGTTCACCGCGCTGCAACCCAGCACCCGGAGCTACAAATGAAACTCACCCTGCGCATCTGGCGCCAGAGCAGCGTCGATCAACCCGGTGATTACCAGAGCCATCGGCTGGAGAACATCTCCCCCGACCTCTCCCTGCTGGAGGCCCTCGATCAGCTCAACGAACAACTGATCAGCTCCGGAGAACGGCCGGTGAGCTTCGAGCACGACTGCCGCGAAGGCATCTGCGGCAGCTGCGGCTTCCTGGTGAACGGCCAGGCCCATGGCCCTCGGGGCGCCACCTCCGTGTGTCAGCTCTACCTGCGGGAGTTCAGCGATGGTGCGGTGCTGACCCTGGATCCATGGCGAGCCAAGGCCTTCCCTACGATCCAGGATCTGATGGTGGATCGCTCCGCCTTCGACCGGCTGATCGCGGCCGGCGGCTACTGCTCAACGGGCACCGGCCAGGCCCCGGACGGCAATGCCATGCCCGTGGGCCAGGAGCAGGCCACCAGCGCCTTCAGTACGGCAACCTGCATTGGTTGTGGCGCCTGCGTCGCCAATTGCCGTAATGCCTCGGCAAGCCTGTTCGTGGCCGCCAAGCTGGCGCACTTGGGGCAACTGCCGCAGGGGCAACCAGAACGGGCCAGCCGCGCCGACGCCATGCAACGCCAGATGGAGGCCGAGGGCTTCGGCAGCTGCAGCAGCAACCTCGAATGCGAGGCAGTCTGTCCACAGGAGATTTCCGCAGACTGGATCAGCTGGATGCATCGGGAACGCAGAAGCTAACTGGGCACAAACAACACAATCGCTGCTGCACCAGCCCAGACATCATCAGAAACTTTTTGCTGACGACCAATAACGAATCACTACTATTTTAAATATCAATTCAAACCAGTAACATGCAAGCCAACCCCCAGCCGGAGCAGATCACCAAAACCGTGGCGGGCGTGACCACGGTCTTCATTGGTGGCATTGCTCTGCTCTCCAGTGTGTTCATTGTTCCCGCCGGTGAAGTTGGCGTGGTCACCACCCTTGGGAAAGTCTCCAACACCCCAAGAGAGCCGGGATTGAACCTCAAACTTCCGTTCATTCAGTCGACCCATAATTTCAGCGTCAGAACGCAGGTCATCCCCGAAAAATTTTCAACGCTCACCAAAGACCTGCAGGTGATCGAAGCCACAGCAACGGTGAAATATGCGGTCAAGCCCGGGGAAGCCCCAAGGATCTACAGCACGATTGCCATCGATGACTCTGCGATTTACGCCAGGGTGATTCAGCCATCACTGCTGAAATCCCTGAAATCGGTGTTCTCAAAGTATGAACTCGACACCATCGCCACCGACTGGAACAACATTTCCACCCTTGTGCAGAAAAGCGTCTCCAATGAGCTGAGCAAATTCGACTATGTGGCTGTCAAAGGCCTGGACATTACTGGCCTCAAGATTGCTGAGGAATACCGAGCGGCAATCGAGCAGAAGCAAATCGCGCAACAGCAACTTCTGCGCGCTAAAACAGAGGTTCAGATTGCCGAGCAAGAGGCCCTGAAGTTTCAGACCTTGACCCGCTCGCTCAATGACAGCGTTCTTTACAAGCTGTTCCTCGACAAGTGGGACGGAAAAACAAAGGTGGTTCCGCCCATTCGTGGGGGCAGCACGCCGCCGGTGATTGTTGGCCAATAACGGGATGCGTCAGAGCCCAGCGCAGCCGTGGGTCGCAGCCTGCAGGTCGGCAATGGCCTCGGCGCCGCGGCCCGCCTGCATCTGCTGCATCACCAGATCCGCCTGAACCCCCAACAGCAAGGTCTGGCATGGATAGGCACTGCGGGCTGACGCCTGTCGCTGCAGTGCCTCCGCCTCGATTAAGGCTTGTTCACAGAGCTGAGGCTGACGGGCCTCAAAGCAGCGCTTTGCTCGGGCCTGAAAGGCTGCCAAGGGCGACGCCAGTACCACAGGGGCCGCCATGGCGAGGAGTAGCAGGACTGTGTCGGAGCGCGCGAGCAGGGCTCAGGGGAGCGATTTGCTGAGATGATGCCTCAACTTCGACCCATCACCCCACCGTGTACACCGACTGGACCGCCATTGCCCTGCTGCTGTTCACCGCGGTGCCACTGTTGATCGTTGTGGCGACGGTCACCTACTTCGTGATCCAGAACGATCAGAAGACTCCCCTGGGCTGAGGATCAAGCCAGGGGCCGAGTTGGACAGCTGAGTTTGGCCAGGCCTGGGGTGTTGAGTGGCTGGTGGTTCAACGGTGCTGATTGCACCGCTGAATTAATCTGGCCGGTCCCCAGACAGACGATGCAGGTTCGGAAGCGATCCCCCGACACCCGCTGCATCCCACTGCCACCACAGACGGTGCACGTGCACATGATCCCAAGGATCAGACGATGGATTCAGTGTGGGTCGAAAACCCGCCACTGATCCCAAAGTGTTCCTTAAGAAATCACTGCATTGATCTTCTGCTGCGTCAAGTGTTCGAGCAACTCTGTTGCACTCAGACGCGCACCAGGATCCAGCAGCTGAAGACCCGAGG
>NZ_JBGKDP010000083.1:0-12517 GCF_042954245.1 Parasynechococcus sp. | reverse complement strand
GCGGAGCCGCCGATCAGTTCGGGCAGGTTGGGGCCCAGAGCACCCAGGCAGATCTGGGAGTGCTTGCGGGTGGCCAGGCCACCGTCTTCGGGGGTGTAGGTGGGCAGGTCCTTGTCCCAACCCTCGGGCAGCTCGCCGCGCAGCATCCGCTCGAACTCGGCGGCTTCGCTGGGGTACTTGGTGCGGTAGGTGGCCAGGGTCTGGTTCCACTCGGCTTCAAGGCTGGCGCCGCGGTCGATGGCCTGGCGGAATTGGTCGTAGGCGTCTTGAGGGATTTCGAAGGGGGCGTAGTCCCAACCGAGCTGCTGACGGGTCAGGGCTGCTTCCTCTTCACCCAGGGCAGCACCGTGCACACCGGCGGTGTCGGCCTTGTTGGGGGAGCCGTAGCCGATGGTGGTGGTCACCTTGATGATCGACGGCTTATCGGTCACGGCCTTGGCGGCCTCGATCGCCTTGGCGATGGAATCCACATCGGTGTTGCCTTCGGCCACGTGCTGCACGTGCCAGCCGTAGGCCTCGTAGCGCTTCAGCACGTCCTCGGTGAAGGACACATCGGTGCGTCCATCGATGGTGATGCTGTTGTCGTCGTACAAAGCGATCAGCTTGCCCAGCTTCAGGTGACCGGCCAGGGAGGCTGCCTCGGAGGCCAGACCCTCCTGATTGCAGCCGTCGCCCATGATCACGTAGGTGTAGTGATCCACCACGGTGGCGTCGGCCTTGTTGAACTTGGCTCCCAGGTGGGATTCTGCGATCGCCAGGCCCACGGCGTTGGAGACGCCGGCACCCAGAGGGCCAGTAGTTACTTCAACACCAGGGGTTTCGAAGGTTTCGGGGTGACCCGGCGTCTTGGAACCCCACTGGCGGAACTGCTTGATGTCCTCAATGGAGACCGAATCGTAACCGGTGAGGTGCAGCAGCGCGTAGAGCAGCATGCAGCCGTGGCCAGCCGACAGCACGAAGCGGTCGCGGTTGAACCACTTGGGGTTCTTGGGATTGTGTTTGAGGAACTTGTCCCAGAGCGCATAACCCATGGGTGCGCAGCCCATCGGCAGGCCGGGGTGACCGCTGTTGGACTTGTTGATGGCGTCGACAGCCAGCATCCGAATGCTGTTGATGCAGAGCGTGTCGAGAGACGCGGGCGCAGCGACCATGGTGTTAGGAGAAAAAGCTGGAGCGATTTTGACGCACGGCGTGAGCGCGGAGGCTCAGCTGGCGCGTTTGAAGGCCAGGCAGACGTTGTGGCCGCCGAAGCCAAACGAGTTGGACAAGACGGTTCCCAGTGTCTGATCCCGCGCCTCATTGGGCACGACATCCAGATCACAGTCGGGATCCGGGGTGTTGTGGTTGATCGTGGGGGGTACGACGCCGTGTTGCAGCGCCAGCACGCAGGCCACGGCTTCGATGCCGCCGGAGCCACCCAGCAGGTGACCGGTCATCGATTTGATGGAACTCACCGGAATCTGCAATGCGCGCTCACCCAGGGCGCTTTTGATCGCTGAGGTTTCGTTTTTGTCGTTCGCCGGGGTGCTGGTGCCATGGGCGTTGACGTAGTCAATCTCGGACGCATCAATGTCGCCATCGGCCAGGGCCAGGCGTATCGATTCGGCACCACCGACGCCACCGGGCGTGGGTGAGGTGATGTGATGCGCGTCGCAGGTCATCCCGTAACCCACAACTTCACCGAGGATCGTGGCGCCACGGGCTTGGGCGTGCTCGAGGGTTTCGAGCACCAACACACCGGCACCCTCCCCGATCACAAAGCCATCGCGCTCCTTGTCGAACGGACGGCTGGCCGTGGCCGGATCGTCGTTCCGGAACGACAGGGCCTTGGCACTGGCGAAGCCGGCAACGCCCAGAGGAGTGATCGCCGATTCGGCGCCACCGCACACCATGGCGTCGGCTTTGCCCAGCTGCAGCAGCCGGAAGGCATCACCAACGGCATTGGAGCCGGCAGCACAGGCGGTGGCGACTGCGGAACTCGGTCCTTTGGTGCCGAGGGCTATGGCGGCAAGGCCCGTGGCCATGTTGGGAATCATCATCGGCACCGTGAATGGGCTCACCCGTCCCGGGCCTTTGCCCTCCAGCACGTGGGCTTGGGTCTCCATCGTCAGCAGACCCCCGACGCCGGAACCGATGATTGTGCCGATCCGATCAGCGTTTGCGTCGTTGATCTCAAGGCCGGCCTGGGCGACAGCCTGTTTGGCAGCCACCACGCCGAACTTGCAGAACCGATCCCAGCGCTTGGCTTCTTTCGGTTCGATGAAGCCGGACGGATCGAAATCCTTCACCTCCGCCGCAAAGCGGCAGGCGTGCTCGGATGCATCGAATAGGGTGATGGCCTCCACTCCGTTGCTGCCGGAGGTGAGGCCGTTCCAGTAGTCCTGAACCGTGTTGCCGATCGGTGTGACCGCGCCGAGGCCGGTGATGACGACGCGATGGAGACCATCCACCATTGCGTTGCTCAGGCCTGCTTGTCTTCGATGTATCTGACGGCGTCACCAACGGTGGTAATGCCTTCAGCTGCTTCGTCGGGAATCTCGATGTCGAAGGCCTCTTCAAGGGCCATCACGAGTTCCACGGTGTCCAGAGAATCAGCACCTAGATCGTTCTGGAAGTTGGATTCGGGCTTCACTTCGCCGGAGTCAACACTCAGTTGCTCCGCAACGATTGAGCGCACTTTTTCGAGAATCGCTTCCTGGGACATGGCCGTGGCAACGGGACGCTGCATCTTACGGGCACGCCTCCGTTGGCCTTCTCGCCAGCGACTGCGCCGTTAACAACGGTGACGGCCTGGCCATGGACCGGCGAAGGACGGGTACGTTTGCCGCAAGCCTTCGTATGCATCGGGCATATGTCCCACGCCGTCAAGATCTACGACACCTGCATTGGCTGCACCCAGTGTGTCCGTGCCTGCCCTCTCGATGTGCTTGAGATGGTGCCCTGGGACGGCTGCAAGGCCGGCCAGATTGCTTCCTCTCCCCGCACCGAAGACTGCGTCGGTTGCAAGCGCTGTGAAACCGCCTGCCCCACTGACTTCCTCAGCATTCGCGTTTACCTAGGTAACGAGACCACCCGCTCGATGGGTCTGGCGTACTGATTTGCTCCGTTTCAACTCATAAGCTCGGCCCGGCTTCAGCCGGGCTTTTTTTGTATGTGCGGAATCGTTGCCCTGGTGGGTTCCCGAGAAGCGGCACCCCAGCTCCTGGAGGGCCTCCGGCAATTGGAGTACCGCGGTTACGACTCCGCTGGGATCGCCACGGTGGCCGCCCAGGGCCAGCTGACCTGCCTGCGAGCCAAGGGCAAGCTCCGCAACCTCACCGCTTGTGTTGAAGCAGAGGGGGCATCTGGCCAATGCGGCATTGGCCACACCCGCTGGGCTACCCACGGCAAACCGGAAGAGCGCAATGCCCACCCGCACCGCAGCAATGACGGGGCGGTGGCAGTGGTGCAGAACGGAATCATTGAGAACCATCGGGCCCTGCGGGAGCAGCTGGAGGCTTCCGGGGTGGTGTTCCAGTCGGAGACCGACACCGAGGTGATTCCCCACCTGCTGGCTGCGGAACTGCAGCAGTTGCAAGCCGAGGGCAGAACCCCAGGTGGTGTGTTGTTGCTGGAGGCCCTGCAGCGGGTGTTGCCCCAGCTCCATGGTGCCTATGCCCTGGCGGTGATCTGGGATCAGGCGCCGGGGGCGTTGGTGGTGGCCCGTAAGGCGGTCCCCCTGTTGATCGGCTTGGGGGAAGGGGAATTCCTCTGTGCCAGCGACACACCGGCCCTGGCAGGCTTCACTCGCACGATCCTTCCCATGGAAGACGGTGAGGTGGCCTTGCTCTCACCCCTGGGGGTGGAGCTTTACGACGCGGCAGGGACGCGTCAGCAACGCATGCCCACCCAGCTCAGCGGGGTGGACCACGTGGCCGACAAGCGCGAATTCCGCCACTTCATGCTCAAGGAAATCCATGAGCAACCCGAGACGGCAGAGCTGTGGGTGGCGCGCCATCTGCCCCACGGGCTGCCTGCTGAGCAGCCCGTGGCGCTGCCGATGGACGATGCCTTTTACGCCGGGATTGAGCAGATCCAGATCCTGGCCTGCGGCACCAGCCGCCATGCCGCCATGGTGGGGGCCTACCTGCTGGAGCAGTTCGCCGGCATTCCTACGTCGGTGCACTACGCCAGTGAATTTCGCTATGCTCCGCCGCCGCTTGCCACACACACCCTCACCATCGGGGTGACCCAGTCCGGTGAAACAGCCGACACCCTGGCGGCTCTGGCGATGGAAGCAGAGCGGCGTCTGGCCCATGGGGATCCAGCCTTTGCCCCCCGCCAGCTGGGGGTGACTAATCGTCCGGAGAGCTCCCTGTCACGTCAGGTGCCCCACATCCTCGACATCGGGGCCGGCATCGAAGTTGGTGTGGCGGCCACCAAGACCTTCCTCGGTCAGTTGCTGGCTTTTTACGGCCTGGCGATGGCTTTTGCCGCCCGTCGTGGGTCTCGCCCCGCAGCGGAGATCAATGTTCTTGCGGAGGAACTGCGCGACCTGCCCCAGCAATTGCGCCAGCTGGTGGATCTGCACGACCAACGTTCTGAGGCCCTGGCTCCTCGCTTTGCCGACACCCAGGACGTGATTTTCCTGGGCCGGGGAATCAACTATCCGATTGCCCTCGAGGGGGCGTTGAAACTCAAGGAGATCAGCTACATCCATGCCGAGGGCTACCCGGCCGGTGAGATGAAGCACGGTCCGATCGCCCTGCTCGATTCCCGGGTGCCGGTGGTGTCGATCGCTGTGCCCGGTGTGGTGTTCGAGAAGGTGCTCAGCAATGCGCAGGAGGCGAAAGCTCGCGATGCCCAATTGATTGGAGTAGCGCCTGTGGGACCTGACACAGATCTGTTTGATGAACTCCTGCCGGTGCCCTCGGTGAGCGAGTGGATCAGCCCCCTGCTCACCGTGGTGCCGATGCAGTTGATGAGTTATCACATCGCAGCCTATCGCGGCTTGGATGTGGATCAACCCCGTAACCTTGCCAAAAGCGTCACGGTTGAGTGACTGGTAGATCTGGTCTGAGTGCGTTCAGTTAAGTCCCAGTCTCCTTCCGTCATAACAAGCTCGTTCGCTTACCTTGGCGCACCAGGATTGGTTCTTGATATACCAGGAACAGTGGCTGCAAGACCTGCTTCCAGGTTGTGGCGTGGATGCCAGCCCAATTCTTTTTTGATACGGCTTGGGTCAATGGCATAGCGATAATCACGACTGGGTCGGTCGTTCACGCGTTTGACTAACTCAATGTGAGGTGCATGTTCTGGTTGCCGCTGATCTAGCTGTTTGCATATTGCTTCCACCACTTCCTTGTCGGTTCTCTCTCCATGCCCACCAACGCGGTAACTTCGTCCCAATTGGCCCCGACAAGCTGCTAGTAGCAGGGCGTCCACATGGTCTTCCACGTATAGCCAATTACGAACATTCAGGCCATCGCCATAGAGGGGAATAGTTTCACCTTTGGTTGCCTTCAAGGTAGCTAGAGGTATCAGCTTCTCAGGAAATTGCCAAGGTCCGTAGTTGTTTGAGCAGTTTGTCAATACAGTCGGCAGGCCAAACGTATGATTCTAAGAGCACACAAGGTGATCGCTGGCTGTCTTGCTTGCGGAGTAAGGACTTCTTGGGTCGTATGGGGTTGTTTCTGAAAAGCGTCCTTCCGTACCGAGCAAACCGAATACTTCGTCTGTGCTTATGTGGTGCAGTCGAAAGTCCTCCTCGCGTTGGCCTTTGAGGATTTTGAAGTGTTCGAGGGAAGCTTGTAGCAGGTTGAAAATTCCGAGCACATTGCTGTCGATAAATGCACCGGGACCGGAGATAGATCGGTTCACGTGACTTTCTGCTGCAAGGTGCATCACTAGGTCGGGATCAGCCTTTTGAACCACATCTCGCACGAGATCAGCTTTCACGAGGTCGACATACAGAAATTGGTAGCGTCCGGCTGCTTCATACCCAAGAGCGCTTAGGGTTTTCTCGATAGATGTCAAGTCACTGGCGTAACCCATTTTGTCAAGATTGAACACCGTGGCATCGCTCTCATTGAGTAGGCGTCTGACCACCGCTCCGCCGATGAATCCAGCGCCTCCGGTGATGAGAATCCGCTCTCGGCGTCTGAGTAGGTCAGCGGTAGTAGGCTCGTCGTACTCATGGTCTTTGATTTGTGGAGAAGTGATTGAGAAAGGTGATGGATTTCAGTTAGTAACCTTGGAAATTTCTAAAGAGTCCTGTGGCGCAGTTATTACAGCTGATTCACGCTATTTTTTGCGGCTCGTGCGCCTCATTAATTTGTTCCAATTTGACAAAGGGGGATTAGATTATGCTTGTTCAATTATTTGACTAGTTCAGCTTATCTTTTTCGCTTCCCTGTCCAGATTGCTTTGTAGTGCAACGTGATCACTTTCGTTTTCATCGAGCATCTTTAATGGATATGTGCCGTAGCTACTTTTTTCTTGCAGCAGCGCTAGGCTTTCTAGCCTTGATGCGTTGATCCAGCTTTGGCGCCAGGCCACCTCTTCGGGGTAGCCGACCTTGAGACTCTGTCTTTGTTCAAATGTTCGTATGTAGCTGGCTGCATCATTGAGTGAGTCGTAAGTTCCTGTGTTTAACCAGGCCATGCCTCGACCCATTAGTTCCACTTGAAGTGATTTTTTATCCAAGTACATCATATTAATGTCTATAATTTCTAGCTCTCCGCGGGCTGATGGGAAAACTATTTTTGCTCATTCTACTACCCTTTCGTCGTAGAAATAAAGCCCTGTGACTGCATAATGGCTTTTAGGTTTAGAGGGGCTTCTCCTCTAAGTTCAGAACGTGTCCTGATCTGTCGAACTCAACAACGCCATGGCGTTTGGGATCGCTTACTGGATACGCGAATATTGTCGTTCCTGCTGATCGGTTGTTGCTTCTTGCCAGTTGGGGGATAGATCCTTGGCCATGGAAAAGATTGTCTCCCAACACCAATGCTGCTGGTGCACTGTTCAAAGATTTAGCTTCGATTAGGAAGGCCTGGGCTAGGCCGTCGGGGTTTGCTTGAATTGCGTATTGGATCTCCAGACCCCAGCAGGATTCCATCTCCTAGTAGTCGTCGGAAAGATGCCTGATCGTGAGGTGTAGTGATGATCAAGACCTCACGGATCCCCGCAAGCATAAGAGTGCTGAGTGGGTAGTAGATCATCAGCTTGTCGTACACCGGCAGTAGTTATTTACTTACGCAGGCGAGTGCCGCTTCCTCCTGCAAGGAGGATTCCTTTTCGCTGCATTATTTTTATATCCCTAATTGTTGATTGGCTATGTGTCTTTGATCACCGCGCCCGTATACGTCGTCGAAGCGGATGATGTCGTCTTCTCCGAAATACTCGCCGCTCTGTACTTCGATCAGTTCCACAGGGATCCGACCGGGGTTGGAGAGGCGGTGTTTGCAGCCCATTGGGATGTAAGTGCTCTGGTTTTCCCCCACCAGCTGTTCGGAGCCATCGCGCTCCACCAGGGCCGTGCCCTTCACCACCACCCAGTGCTCGGCGCGGTGGTGGTGCATTTGCAAAGAAAGGCTGGCGCCGGGTTTCACCGAGATCCGTTTCACCTGCCAGCGGGTTCCTTCGGTGACGCCGGTGTAATGGCCCCAGGGGCGGTAGATCTTGCGGTGCGCCTTGCCTTCCGGGCTGCCGGCGGCCTCCAGCTGCTTCACCACTGTTTTGATCTCCTGGGCTTTGGAGCGATCCGCAATCAACACGGCGTCGTCGGTTTCCACCACCACGAGGTTTTCAACCCCCAGCCCCACCACCAAGCGGTGTTCGCTGCGCAGATAGCAGTCGCGGCTGCCTTCGGCAATCACGTGACCTTGCAGCACATTGCCTTGGGGATCGCGCTGTTCTGAGGTTTCCCAGAGCGCGCTCCAGCTGCCGACGTCGCTCCAGCCCGCATCCAGCGGCAGCACACTGCCCAGTTCCGTTTTCTCCATCACGGCCACGTCAATGGCCACGTTGGGGCATTTGGCAAAGGCTTCCCGTTCCAGTCGATGGAATTCCAGGTCGGCCGTGTCCTGCTCCAGAGCCGCGCGGCAGCAGCTCACCACCTCCGGGGCCAGTCGCTCCAGTTCCGCCAGCATGGTGCTGGCACGGAACAGGAACATGCCGCTGTTCCAGGTGAAGCGGCCCGTGGCCAGGAATTGCTCTGCTGTGGTCTGATTGGGCTTCTCCACAAAGCGCTTGATCGGCATATGGGCCGGTCCCCCAAGGGAGAAGGGTTCGCTGGCCTCGATGTAGCCGTAGCCGGTTTCCGGCGCCGTCGGCACGATCCCGAAGGTCACCAGTCGTCCCTCTTCGGCGGGCCGACGGCCAGCGTCGATGGTTTGGCGGAATTGGGCGGCATTGCGGATCAGGTGATCCGCCGCCAGCACCAGTAGCAGGGGATCATTGCCGTCGTCTGTGGCCTGCAGTGCGGCCACCGTCACCGCCGGGGCGGTGTTGCGTCCCATCGGTTCCAGCAGGATCGCATTCGGTTCGACCTCGATCTGCCGCATCTGTTCGGCCACGATGAAGCGGTGGTCTTCGTTGCAGATCAGCAGAGGAGTCGCCAGGGCCTCCAGCCCGGTCAACCGTTGCTGGGTCTGTTGCAGCAACGTTGCGTCGCCGTCTCCGCCTAAAGGCCAGTACTGCTTGGGGTAACTCGCCCGCGACAGGGGCCACAGCCGTGTGCCAGTGCCTCCGCAGAGGATCACAGGAATCAGCGGTGTGGCGGCCATCACGTCCTGAAAGCGGTGACCCAGATTCGCTCGCCCTAATGGGTTCTGTCGATGCCCCGAGAGAGATCTGTCAGAGCTCCAGCAGGCCCGGCGGTGGGGTAAGCAGCAGCCAGCCGTCCTCCAACTGCACCTCCGGCACGATCGCCTCCACGAAGGGAATCAGCAGCTTGCGGCCCTCTGATGTGGTGATTTCCAGCAGGTCGTTGCCGCCGCTGATCAGGTCGCTCACTGTGCCGATCGCCGCGCCGTCGGCGCTGAGGCGCGCCTCCAAACCCAACAGATCCAAAAGGTGGAACTCGCCTTCTTCCAGTTCGGGCCGATTGTCCGCCGGCACCATCAGCGTCTGACCTACCAATGCTTCTGCCGCCTCTCGGCTTTCAACCCCTGCAAAGCGCACAACGAACACGCTCTTGCCCGGCAGCTGACGACCGCTGTTCAGTTCAATTTCTTTCGGTGCCTTGCCTCGTGCTTTGAGCCACCGAGTTCCGGGCTCGGTGAACCGTTCCGGGAACTCACTGGCGGGGTTGATCCGCAGCTCGCCTTTCAGCCCCTGGACGGCCACCACCTTGCCCACCGGCAGCCAGTCGTTGCTCTCCGCCATGCCATCCGCCGCGCACTCTGCCGATAATGGCGCCAGATCCGTCCGCGAACGTGCCATGGCATCTGCACCTGCTCCGATCCTTCCCGGCTCCACCGTCACCGTGGCTGATGCCATCTCGATTTATAACGGTTACACCGGCTTTGTGCAGCGGATCAGCGGCGACCGTGCAGCCGTTCTGTTCGAAGGCGGCAATTGGGACAAATTGGTCACCCTGCGTTTGAAGGACCTCCAGCCGGCCTAAGGCAATGGACACGGACCGTACGCAGCCTGCGACAACGCCTGCAGGCCACGGTGCTGGAAGCCAGCATCCCGGCGGGCAAGACGTATCACACCGTCATTGTCGGGGCAATTCTCCTGAGTGTTCTGGCCCTGCTGCTGGACCCGACCCCTTGGGCAATTCGGCCCTGCGCCAAACCAGTGCGCCCTGGATCGATCTTGTGCAGAACATCTGCCTGGCGGTGTTTGCGGCGGATTTCGTCCTTCATCTGGCCTTGGTGGAGAAGCCTCGCCGCTACCTGTTCAGTTTCACCGGATTGATTGATGCCTCGGCAGTGCTTTTTTTTCTTCGTACCGCAAGTGCGCGGTGAGCTATTGCTGCGGGTGTTCAAGCTGCTCAAGTTCATCGGTGAAGCCCGCACCATCGGCGTCTTTTTGTTCTTCGTCTTCCTGCTGCAGGTGGTGCTCGGCTACAGCATTTTTGTGATCGAGAGTGCCCGGCCTGACTCCCAGTTCCAGACGGTGGCCAGCGGCGTCTACTGGGCGATCGTGACCATGACTACCGTCGGCTACGGCGACGTGGTGCCCCAGACGGAACTGGGGAGGTTGTTGGCTTCGGTGGTGATGCTCCTGGGTTTCGGCATCATTGCCATCCTCACCGGCATCCTGACGGTGTCGGGGATGCGCTATTACCAGCAGCGGTCGGTGGAAGTGGTCTGCAGCAGCTGCGGGCGTTAGGGGCACCGCAGGGATGCTCGTCATTGCGCTGGCTATGGCGCATCGTTGCCTCCTAGGGCCTGAAGGGCAGCGGCAGCGGCGTTCTGCTCGGCCTCCTTCCGGGAGCGGCCTTTGGCTTCCGCCAGATCCCGGTCTTGGATGCTCACCTGGCAGCGGAAGCGTTCAGAGTCGCCGTGTTGGCTGCTGCATTCTTCGGTGGCGTAGTGGGGCAGTCCCAGCCCCTGGCCCTGGCTCCACTCCTGCAGTGCTGTTTTGCCGTTGAACTTGTGGGGAGTGGCCAGCACCGCTTGGGCGGTGGCACACCAGTGGGGGGTGAGCCAGCGGTGAATCGCCTCAAAGTTGCCGAGGGCGCTGTACAACGCACCGATAAGAGCTTCGGTGGCATCGGCCCGCAGCCTGGATTCGGCGGAACGATCCCCCTTGGCGTGCCGCCCCAGCATCACATGCTGTTCGATGCCAAGTGCTGCACCCACGTCCGCCAGCCAGCGATCGCTGACCAGCTGGGCCCGCAGGTTGGAGCAGGCACCCACCGCGAGATCGGCGTGGTGACGATCAATGAATTCGGTGGCGGCGAGCCGCAGCACCGCATCACCAAGGAACTCCAGCCGTTCCAGGTTGCGGGCCCGGCCGCTCGACACGTGGGTGAGGGCCTGGTCCACCAGGGCGAGTAGCTCAGGGTTGATTGGAATCTCAGCGTCGAAGCGCTGGATCAGGTCGGTGAGCTCTGCGGCGCGGGATGGATCCACAAGGACTCCTGAGCAACGCTGATAGGGGGTGAAAGCAGGGCATAAGCCGGGTTCTGTTCACACCTCCGTGGAGGGTGGGTAGTTATCTATCTGGGACCGCCGTTACCGACGGCCTCAAGCGGCGCGTTCAAACGGAACGGGGCCAATGGCCAGCCGTCGTTCCTTGGCCTTGCTCCCAGCCGGGGTTTACCGAGCCAGCACCTCTCGATGCTGCTGGTGCGCTCTTACCGCACCTTTGCACCCTTGCCTGTGCCGGCGAACCGGCCATCGGCGGTGTGTTTCTGTGGCACTCTCCTCACGGTCACCCGCACTGGGCGTTACCCAGCAAGCCTGGCCATCAGGGAGCCCGGACTTTCCTCAGCCGACACTCAAAGAGATCGGCCGCAACCACCTCGCCTGCTTTCAGATCTCATCATGCCTCGTGGGCATAATTCAGAGGTCTGGGGCTGTAGCTCAGCTGGATAGAGCGACGGTTTCCTAAACCGTAGGTCGTGGGTTCGAGTCCCGCCAGCCCCGTGAGAATTGCTCAAGAGGTAGTGAGCGCTACATCTGGTGGGGGGTGCAGATCGTTCACCACCGCTAGGGTTGGCGTAACCGGGTTTGGGTGCCATGACCCAGCTTCACGATCTTCGTCTGCGGCTGTTGGTGCAGCAGGAAAGTGAGCGGATAGCGAAGTCCCAGCCCACAGATCTTGATCTGTCGGTGGTTCAGGCTCGCTGTCTCTGCTGGCTGGCTCTCTTGGCGGAAGCCCATGAAGACCAGGCCAGTGATGCCGAACGTCGCGGCGACACCGAACAGGCTATGGGTTGGTTCGCCGATTCGATGCGGCTGCGGGATGTGATCGGCGTGGTGTCGTCCATCGAGATCCCCCTACCCGACACCGCTGGTGAGGATGGCCCTCAGGCCGAGGAGGATCTGGGGCCTCAAGCGGCTTGATCGGTGGCATAGTGGGGAGTGACCGCGAGGGACTGCATTGCCGGAAGAGCCCTGCCAGTGCCCGGATTGCCAACGGTTTTACCGGGAGCATGACCGGCTAATCCGGGAGTCCCCCACGCTTCGTCAGCAACAGGAGCTCAACTGGGCAACACTCCAGTCGTTCCGCACCTTGTCCGGTCGGGTGCTCGAGGATCTGCAGAAACAGCATGGGTCCTGCCAGACCGCCGATGCACCAGCTGGTGCGCCTGTGCCAGAGGAATCAGGTGATGCCATCCAGCAGGCCATTGCCGATCTGGAGAACATCAACGCCCATCTGTTCTCGATCGAGGCATTGATGGAACGGGTTTTTGATGTACGCGTCCCGGAGGAAATTGAGCAGAAGTTCCGCGAACTGGCCGATGAGTTGGCTCCTGACCCATTGAATGTGGACCGTCTGCGGCTCAACCGCCTGTTGCACCAGACGCCGGACCTGCCCGATCGCAGCTGAAGCACTGCATGTTGGTTCTGAGCCC
>NZ_JBGKDP010000082.1:0-22629 GCF_042954245.1 Parasynechococcus sp. | reverse complement strand
CTAGCCAGGCCTCCAAGGCAGCGGTGAGTGCCGGGGATTGCCAGTCCAAACCGTTCCAAACGTCCGCTGAACCTATTTTCCGATGCAGAAGCGCGAAAACACCCGATCCAGCACCACTTCGGTGAGCTCTTCCCCGGTGATCTCCCCCAACGCGCGAATCGCCTCCCGCAGGTCGATGGTCCAGAAGTCCCAGGGGAGCTGCTGAGCCGCCACCTGCTGACTGCGTTCCAGGGCTTCGGCTGCCCGGGCCGCCAGATCGCGTTGGCGTTGGTTCAGCGCCACCAACATGCCGTCGGTCCCTGCTGCCCCGCAACGCTCCAGCAGGGCCTGCACCAGGGCTGCCTCCCCCGTGCCATCCAACGCCGACAGCTGAACATCCACCGGCTGGGGGAAGGCCCCCGCAGGGAGATCCGCCTTATTGACAACCAGGATCCTGGGGATCTGCTCGGGGATGCGCGCCAGCAAGGCGGCGTCTTCGGAGGTCCAGCCCGCATGGCCGTCGAGCACCAATAGCACCACATCCGCCGTGACCAGTGCTTCCTCGCTGCGGGCAATCCCCAGCTGCTCCACCGCATCGTCGGTGCTGCGGATGCCGGCGGTGTCGAGCAGGGTGATCGGCACCCCCTCCAGCACAATCTCGCTCTCCAGAAGATCTCTGGTGGTGCCCGGCAGATCGGTCACGATCGCCCGCTCGCGGCGGCTGAGCCGATTGAGCAGGGAACTTTTTCCCACGTTAGGACGACCCACCAGGGCCACCCGCAGGCCCTGGCGCAGGGCATCCCCACGCTCGCCATCGCGCACTAACTGGTCAAGCTCCAGACGCACGGCTTGCAGCTGCAGCAGCAGGGCCTCGCCATCGAGGGGCGGCAGGTCTTCCTCGAAATCCACTCGGGCCTCCAACTCAGTGAGCTGGTCCAGCAGCCGTTCCCGCAGTGCCGTGATCTGGGCCTGAATGCCGCCATCGAGGCCCGCCATCGCCAACTCGGCTGCCCGTCGGCTGCGGGCCGCCACCAGCTCACTCACCGCCTCGGCGCGGGTGAGATCGAGCCGCCCGTTGAGCACGGCCCGCTGGCTGAACTCTCCCGGCTGGGCCCGGCGCACTCCCGGCTGCCGCAGGACCTGTTCGAGCACCCGCTGGACAGCAATCACCCCCCCATGGCAGTGGATCTCCACCACGTCCTCACCGGTGAAGCTGCGGGGCCCGCGCATCAGCAACAGCAGCACCTCATCGAGACGCCGGCCCTCGCCATCGATCACATGGCCGTACACCACCCGGTGCGATCCCCACTCCTGACGGCCTGGGCAGTGCACCACGCTGCGCCCTGTGGCTTCCGCAGCCGGCCCGGAGAGACGAATCACGGCAATCCCGCCCTGCCCTGGGGCCACGGCGGTGGCCACTGCCGCAATCGTGTCGGTGCTGGGCACAGCAGTCGCCGCTGGTAATCCATACCTAGGATCCAGCCGATTTCTGCTTGGTTCATGCGCCGGTTGCTGCGCCTCAGTCGCATCCGGATGCGCCGCGGGGTCCTCTGGGTGTGGAGACAGGAAGGAACCCCAGGCCAACGGGCTCGCGGCCTGGCCGCTGGTGTGTTCTGCGGCTGCTACCCCTTCTTCGGGCTGCAGATCTTCCTCAGTGTGGGTTTTGCCACCGTGGTGCGTGGCAACCACCTGCTCGCCGCCGCAGGCACCTTGGTGAGCAATCCCCTCACCTATCTGCCCCTCTACTGGTTCAACTATCTGGTGGGCTGTCAGCTGCTGGGCCCCGGCCGAGGCGGGATCAACCTGGCTGAGCTCAATCGCAGCAGCCTGTGGGCCCAGGGATGGGAGTTGAGCCAGCGCATCCTGCTCGGCTCCACCGTTGTGGGAGTGGTGCTGGCCATGGCCAGCGGCTGGATGGCCTACCGCCTGTTTCTACGGCGTGGAGCCCGTGCACTCATGAGCCGAGGCAGCTAGCTCGTGCCCACCCGGGCAATCCCGATCACATCCGCCATAGAGCGGATCTGGTCTATGGTGCGGCTGAGCTGATCGGCACCCTCCAACTCAATACGGAGATCAATACGAGCCGGCTTGCCGGCGGCAGTGGTCACCCGAGCATCACTGACGTTAATGGCCCCATCGGAGAGACGCAGCAGGATGTCTTTGAGGATGCCGACGCGATCGATCACCTCGATCCGCAATTGCACCGGGAAGCGCTGTTTCTCCTGTTCGGCATGGGTGGTGTTCCAGCGCACGGGAAGCTGCCGTTCTCGCGGGATCGTCTCCACGTTGGAGCAGTCCTGCCGGTGAATAGTGATGCCGTGATTGCCGAGGGCCACCGTGCCCACAATCAACTCGCCCGGCAACGGACTGCAGCAGCCACCCAGGCGGTAGTCCAGGCCCTCCAACCCATGGATCGCCCCTTCTCCTCCGGAACGGTCCGGCGCCAGGTCCCGCGATGGCACCAGCGCCGCAGCCACGTCTTCGTTGCTGGGTGGAGCCTGCTGCTGTTCCGCCAGCAGACGCATCTCCTCCCGCAAACGGTTGAGCGCCTGCTGCAGCGTGACGTCTCCGAACCCCAGTGACGCCAACAGGTCTTCGGTGGTGGGCACATTGCAGCGCTGCGCCACCCGCTGCATCGCCTCACTATTCAACAGGGCATCGACGCCATCACGCCCCAGCTCCCGCTCTAGCAGATCCTTACCCCGTTCAATCGTTTCGTCACGGTGGCTGCGCTTGTACCACTGGCGAATGCGGTTGCGCGCCGTCGGCGTGGCGACAAAGTTCAGCCAATCGAGACTGGGATGCGCCGTCTTGCTGATGAGCACCTGAACGAAATCACCGTTCTGCAGTGGTGTCGCCAACGGACACAGCCGATCGTTGATGCGAACGCCATGGCAGTGATTGCCGACCTCTGAGTGGATGCGATAGGCGAAATCAACGGCGGTTGCCCCCTTGCGCAAACCGAGCACATCACCCTTCGGAGTGAACACGAACACCTCTTCGTCAAAGAGGTCTTCCTTGATCGAGGAGAGGTAGTCGTTGTGATCGTCGTTACCGCCTTCCTGTTGCCAATCCACCAGCTGACGCAGCCAGTTAAACCGCTCCGCATCATTGCTGCTGCTGGCCGGAGAGCCGCCTTCCTTGTATTTCCAATGAGCCGCAATGCCGAATTCGGCCACATGGTGCATCTCAAGCGTGCGAATCTGCACTTCGATCGGGCGATGCCGACCGATCACGGCGGTGTGCAGGGATTGATACCCGTTGGGTTTCGGCAACCCGATATAGTCCTTAAACCTGCCGGGAATGGGGCGGAAGGTGTCGTGAACCACCGCGAGGGCGCGGTAGCAGCTCTCGACATTGGGGGTGAGGATCCGCAACGCCGCCACGTCGTAGATCTCGTGGAACTCCTTTTGCTGGCGCTGCATCTTGCTCCAGATGCCAAACAGATGTTTGGGACGACCACTCACCTCGCAGTGCTCTAGGCCGGCCTGTTCCAGCCGCTCGTTCAGCAACCCCACCGTGACGCCGAGTCGTTGCTCTCGTTCGCTGCGCTTGGTGGCCACCTCCTCCTGAATCTCCCGGACGGCGTCCGGTTCCAGCAATTTGAAGGCCAGATCCTCAAGCTCCCACTTGAAGCGGCCGATGCCGAGGCGGTTGGCGAGGGGGGCATAGATCTCGCGGGTTTCGCGGGCGATCCGCTGGCGCTTCTCTTCCTTCAACGCACCCAGGGTGCGCATGTTGTGCAACCGGTCAGCCAGCTTCACCAACACCACACGGATGTCGCTGGCCATCGCCAGGAACATCCGACGCAGATTCTCCGCCTGAGCTTCCGTGCGGTCGTTGAAGTGGATGCCGCCGAGCTTGGTGACCCCCTCCACCAGTTCACGCACCTCGGAACCGAAATGCAGCTCGACCTGATCGGGGGTGACGTCGGTGTCTTCAACCACGTCATGGAGGAACCCCGCGGCGATCACCGGGGCACTAGCGCCGATGTCCCGCAACAGATCGGCCACCGCCACCGGATGAACGATGTAAGGGTCTCCACTGGCGCGGAACTGGCCTTCGTGGAGCTGGAAGCCGAAATCAAAGGCCGACACCAACAGCGCCTCGGCATCGGTGGGGCAGCTCTGGCCAATGCCGGGTGGCACATTGGCGATGCACTCCCGCAACCACTCAGGGAGAGCGATGCCGTAATCGTCCGGATGACGGACGGGATGGCGCCGGACTTCGGGCAATGCGCAGCCCACCGTGGCCGAACCCGTGTTGGTTCGGAGTTCTTTGGGTGTGGAGGCAGCGTTGAGCATCCGACCCATCGGGTCAATCCATGGTATTCAGTGCAGGACCCCCTGTCGCTCCCGCAGCACTGTTCATGGGCCGGCCTGTTCTGGAACTCGAACAGCTGCGATTGCGCTATCCCGGCAGCGAAGCCTGGACGCTGGATGGGTTGGATTTGAGCCTCGAGCCGGGGGAGACCCTGGCCTTGGTGGGGTCCTCAGGCTGCGGCAAAAGCACAGTGGCGCGTGCCGTCATGCAACTGCTGCCACAGGAAACGATTTGTGAAGGACGGCTGGCCTTGACCGGCCAGGATCCACGCCAGCTCAGGCGACCGCAGTTGCGGCAGCTGCGGGGTGAGGCCGTGGGTCTGGTGTTCCAGGACCCGATGACGCGGATGAATCCGCTGATGAGCGTGGGCGGCCATCTGATCGACACCCTTAAGGCCCACCGGCCTCACACCAGCTCAGCGGCTCACCAGGAACGGGCCCGAGAACTGCTGGAGCTGGTGGGCATTGGATCCAACCGCTTCCGCGCCTACCCCCATGAGCTCAGTGGTGGGATGCGACAGCGCCTGGCCATTGCCTTGGCGATTGCCCTGGAACCGCCGTTGCTGATCGCCGATGAACCCACCACCAGCCTGGATGTGGCTGTAGCAGGGCAGGTCATGGCCGAGCTCAGCGGTCTCTGCCGAGAACTGGGCAGTGCCCTGTTGCTGATCAGCCACGACCTGGCCATAGCCGCCCGCTGGTGCGACCGCATGGCGATGCTCGACGGAGGTCGCAAGATAGAGGACGGCCCCAGCCATCAGCTGCTCACCCGGCCGCAGTCGCCAGTGGGGCAACGGCTGGTAGCCTCCGCTCAAGCCCGGGAAGGGGGACGCTCACCGGCACGTCCCGACAACGGCAGCGTGCTGCGGGTGGAAGAGATGCGCTGCTGGCATGCCGTTGGTGGCGCGCCTTGGGCGCCCCTCTGGCTGAAGGCGGTGGATGGAGTGAGTTTCGAGCTCAGGGCCGGTGAAAGCCTTGGGGTGGTGGGGGCCTCTGGCTGTGGCAAAAGCACCCTCTGCCGGGCCCTGATGGGGCTCAATTCCATCCGCGGCGGACGCGTTGACCTGCTCGACCAGGACCTGCTGAGCCTGCGTGGAAAGGCGCTGCGGACAGCCCGCCGCGCCCTCCAGATGGTGTTTCAGGACCCTCTGGCCTGCCTGAATCCCGCCCTGCAGGTGGCGGATGCCGTCGCCGATCCGTTGCTGATCCATGGCCTCTGCTCCAAAGCGGCAGCCCGGGAGGAAGCCCGCCGCCTGCTGGAACGGGTCGGCCTCAGCCCAGCCGAGCAGTTTCAAGATCGCCTGCCGAAGCAGCTTTCCGGCGGCCAGCAGCAGCGGGTGGCCATCGCCCGCGCCCTGGCGTTGAAGCCCAAGGTGCTGATCTGCGATGAGAGCGTCAGCATGCTCGATGCGAAAGTGCAGGCGGATGTGCTCGCGCTGCTGCGGGGACTGCAACAGGAGCTGGGCCTGGCGATCGTGTTCATCACCCACGACCTTTCGGTGGCCAGCGGTTTCTGTCACCGGGTGATGGTGCTGGACAAGGGAAAGGTGGTTGAAGAGGGTCCAGGGGAACAGATCTTCAGCGCGCCTCAGGCACCGATCAGCCGAACCCTTGTGGAGGCTTGTCCAAGGTTGCCGCGATAAGCCATCAACCCGATGCGGTGCGATGCCTCAACACCCCCAGCAACTTCTCCATCACCGGAGGCAGGGGAGCTTGAAACACCATCCGCTCGCGGGTGATCGGATGGTCGAGCCCAAGCTGCACGGCATGCAGGACTTGGCCAGGCAGCTCGATCGGCAACTTGCGACGGCGGCTGTAGGTGGGATCCCCCACCACAGGGTGGTTCATGTGGGCGCAGTGAACGCGGATCTGATGGGTTCGTCCGGTGTCGAGCTTGAAGCGCAACAGGGAGTAGTCGCCGAGTCTCTCCACCAGGGTCCAGTGGGTGCAGGCGTAACGGCCGTTTTCGCTGCTCACCACCGCGTACTTCTTGCGATCCGCCGGATGACGGCCAATGGCACCGACGATCGTGCCGGAATCGCCGCCGGGAACGCCATGGACGACGGCGAAGTACTCGCGGGAAGCGATCCGTTTCTGGATCTGAACCTGCAGCCGCACCAGGGCCTCCTGGCTCTTGGCGATCACGATGCAGCCGGTGGTGTCTTTATCAAGACGGTGCACGATCCCCGGCCGCAGCTTGCCGCTGATGCCGGGCAGGTCCGGGCAGTGATGCAGCAGGCCGTTCACCAGGGTGCCGTCCTTGTTGCCCGGCGCCGGATGGACCGTCAGCCCGGCCGGCTTGTTGAGCACGACCAGATGGTCGTCCTCAAACAACACATCCAGATCCATCGGCTCCGGCTTGAGGTAAGGCAGCGGTTCCGGGGGCGGCATCCACAGCTGCACCTCATCGCCCTGGCGCAAGGGTGTTTTGGCTTTGCCAGTCTTGCAGTTGACGCGCACATAGCCCGCATCAATGAACTTCTGAATCCGGGCCCGGCTCTGCTCCGTGCGCTGGCTCACCAACCAACGGTCCAGCCGCATCGGCAACGGCTTGGAATAAGCCAGCGTCAGCAGCTCACCCTCCCCTTCGCCGAAGCGGTCGGTGAAGGTCTCCTCCGGCAACGGAGGACGTTTCCACTGCGGACTCATGCCGGCAGCTCCAGGGCGATGCTGCCGAGGGCGGATTTGCGGAAATCATCCAGCAACCGTTGGGCCATGCGCGCTGTCTCCCCGGCGGTGTGGCGGGCCGCTGCGGCATCCAACCAAAGGGCGGGGTCCGCTGTTTCACCGCTTAGGGGAATGCCGTAGCGCTCCTGCAGCAGCGGAATTGTCACGCCAGCTGCAGCCTGCGATTCCACATCCAGCAGCAACTGCAGGAAGGCCTGAGCAACCAGCTCACCGTCATAAGCGGCCTGGCCGATGTCGTCACAAAGAGCCAACCGCAGGGCCGCCTGCTGGTCATCGAGCCGAGGGGGCAGCACTCCAGGGGCATCAAGGAGGTCGAGGTCTTGCCCCAGACGCACCCAGCGCAGGGTTCGCGTCACCCCGGCCCGCCGAGCACTGGCCACCACCTTCTGCCGCACCAGACGATTGATTAGGGCCGACTTGCCCACGTTGGGGAAGCCCAGGGTGAGAGCCCGCACCGGCCTGGGCCGCATGCCCCGGTTGCGGCGTCGTTCGTTGAGCTGGTCGCCGGCGCGGATTGCGGCCTGCTGCACCTGCTTCACGCCGGTCCCAGCCTTGGCATCACACCAAACCGTCCGCTGCCCCTGGGCCTTGAACCAGGCCTCCCAGGCCTCCTTGGCGGCCGCGGTGACCATGTCGCGCCGGTTGATCACCAACAGATGCTGTTTGCCCTTCAACCAGCGGTTGAGATGGGGGTGGCCCGTCGCCAGCGGAATGCGCGCATCACGCACCTCGATCACCAGATCCACCTTGTCGAGATGGCGTTTGAGCTGCTGCTCCGCCTTGGCGATGTGGCCTGGATACCACTGGATCGTTGGGGTGCTCACGAACGCAAACGCACAGAACAGACGGCCAGCCAGAACAGATTCACTTTGGACGCGCTGGCGCTACCGCCATTCAGACGGGTTAGTCTCACCCCACTTTCTTACCGCACGACACAACCCTATGGCGAAGCGTTCCCTGGCCAGCCTCAACGCTGGCGACCTAAGCGGCAAACGCGTTCTCGTGCGGGTTGACTTCAACGTGCCCCTGAACGATGCGGGTGCCATCACCGACGACACCCGCATCCGTGCTGCCCTACCCACGATCAACGACCTGATCAGCAAGGGCGCCAAGGTGATCCTTTCCGCTCACTTCGGCCGGCCCAAGGGCCAGGTGAATGACTCCATGCGCCTCACCCCCGTGGCGGCTCGCGTGAGCGAACTACTAGGCAAGCCCGTGGCCAAGACCGACAGCTGCATCGGCCCCGACGCTGAAGCCAAGGTGGGCGCCATGGCGAACGGCGATGTGGTGCTGCTGGAGAACGTGCGCTTCTTCGCTGAGGAAGAGAAGAACGAGGCCGGTTTCGCTGAGAAGCTCGCAGGCCTGGCTGAGGTGTATGTGAACGATGCCTTCGGCACCGCCCACCGCGCCCACGCCTCCACCGAAGGCGTGACCAAGTTTCTCAAGCCCTCCGTCGCGGGCTTCCTAATGGAGAAGGAGCTTCAGTACCTACAGGGTGCTGTGGATGAGCCCAAGCGCCCTCTGGCCGCCATCGTCGGTGGCTCCAAGGTGAGTTCCAAGATCGGCGTGCTCGAAGCCCTGATCGACAAGTGCGACAAGGTGCTGATCGGCGGCGGCATGATTTTCACCTTCTACAAGGCCCGAGGCCTCTCGGTGGGCAAGAGCCTGGTGGAAGAGGACAAGCTGGAACTGGCCAAGGAGCTCGAGGCCAAGGCCAAGGCCAAGGGCGTGCAGCTGCTGCTGCCCACCGACGTTGTGCTGGCTGACAACTTCGCCCCCGATGCCAACAGCCAGACCGCTGACATCAATGCCATCCCCGACGGCTGGATGGGCCTCGACATCGGCCCCGACTCGATCAAGGTGTTCCAGGACGTCCTGGCCGACTGTCAGACCGTCATCTGGAACGGCCCCATGGGCGTGTTCGAGTTCGACAAGTTCGCTGCTGGCACCAACGCCATCGCCACTACCCTGGCCGACCTGAGCGGTAAGGGCTGCTGCACGATCATCGGCGGCGGTGACTCCGTGGCAGCCGTCGAGAAGGCTGGACTGGCCGAGAAAATGTCTCACATCTCCACCGGCGGTGGCGCCAGCCTCGAACTGCTGGAAGGCAAGGTGCTGCCCGGCGTGGCTGCCCTCGACGCCGCCTGATCAGCGGCTCATGCCTGGAGCTTCCGGCCCCGGCGATGTTGGCCCGGTCGTACTTCAAGAGGGACAGCCGAGCTCTTCTCATGTGATGACGGCACAGCTGCAGCGTATCCGTCGATCAGGATCTGAATGCTTCGCCATGCGTCATGACCCGATGTGACTTGAGCCTGGGCTTCGTGGGGCTGGGGGCGCTTGGCTTGCCAGAAGGTCCATTATCTGGACGCGCCGGTCACCGGCGGCACGGAAGGCGCCAAACGCGGCAGCCTCACGGTGCTGCTGGGAGGAGCCAGCGAGCAAATCAAGTGGATTCGGCCCATCCTCGAGGTAATTGGAGGCTGCATTCACCACTTCGGCGAAGTGGGGCGGGAGCAGCAAGTGAAGGCGGTGAATCAGGTGCTGGTGGCCGGCAGCTATGCCACCGCCTGGATCTGCCGATGCCCCAGGTGATCAATGCCCTCAAAACCGGTGCCGCCGGCTCCTGGGCCCTGGACCATCGCAGCACCGCCATGCTGGACGGTAGCCATCCCCTCGGTTTCCGGCTCAGCCTGCATCGCAAGGATCTCGGCATCGCCCTCGATGCAGCCAAGGCCGTCCAACTGGATCTGCCCGTCACGACGCTGGTGGAACAGCTGGAAGTGGATCTGATCAACAACGAGCATGGCGATGAGGACGTGTCTGCCCTGCACCGCTGGAACCAAACGAGGCAGGAGAGCTAGTTGCTGTTGACCACCCGCACCCGCTTAGTGGCCGTCACCACGCCATCGGGGTGCACCAGCATCACAGCCCAAGTCTGCGAACCGGGTTGCTGCGGTGCCTGAACGCTTTTGAACAATCCACCCCCTCCCTGGGGCGCCAGCGGCACATTGGGGCGCATCTGAGCCGACAGCTGCTCATCGGTGAGGTCGATCAAACCGCCCGCCACCAGGGCCTGGCCGAGCGGCTCTTCAACAATTAAGTCAATGTCGTAGCGACTACCGATGAGCACCACATCGGGGATGGCGACGTCGACCGCCAAGGGGCGTTCCCCGCTGCGCAGCAAGGACTGCTGGGCCAGCAGTTCCTGGCCCACAATCTGGCCATTGTCCAGACGAATCGCAATCTGTTCGCTGGCCTCGAGGTAATAGGTGAGCCCCTCGGATTCAGCGGCACCCCACACCCGAAGGCTGAGGGTCGGGCGGCCATCCGGCGTGGGCACTGCGGATTCGACTTGCCAAATGACCTCAGGGAAATCCTGCTGGAATCGCGCCAGGCGCTGGGCCAACACAGGCTGCAGCGCCTCGCTTGCCAGCGTGTCGAGCCCTGACGAACTGCCACTATTCAATGCCGTTTGCAGGCGATCACTGAAGCGCTCCACAGCACTGCCCCCGCGTCCGGACTGCTCAAGGGCATGGACCGGTAACAACAGCATCGCCATGGCCGAGACCAGGGTGACACTCAGGAAACGACGCACGGGCCGGACCGCAACAACCCAATTAAGTTAGGCCTGGTGTGCGGTGACGGCCGACGAGATGACCCGGCTTCTGATCGCCGCCAGCGGCACCGGCGGGCATCTCTTCCCCGCTCTGGCTATTGCGGAAGCTGTTGAAAAGCAATGGCTCGTGCGCTGGCTGGGGGTGCCCGATCGGCTCGAAACGCAGCTGGTGCCGGAGCGTTTTGGCTTGGTGTGCGTGAACGCCGGCGGGCTGCAGGGGCGGGGGCTGACGAAGCTGCTGCAGCTGCTGCGGTTGTTGCTGGCCAGCGTCAGCGTGCGGCGGGTAATCCGCCGGAACACGATCGATGTGGTGTTCACCACCGGCGGCTACATCGCCGCCCCCACCATCCTGGCGGCGCGCTGGTGCGGCATTCCCGTGGTGCTGCATGAATCTAATGCCATCCCAGGGCGGGTCACCCGCTTGCTGGGTCGCTTCTGCAGCGCCGTGGCCATTGGCCTCCCTGCTGCCGCCAAGCGCATCCCCGGCAGCCAGCCGGTGCTGACGGGCACGCCGGTGCGTTCCAGCTTTCTGGCCCCACAACCCCTGCCGAGCTGGGTCCCCTGCGGCGAGGGGCCGCTGTTGGTAGTGATGGGCGGCAGTCAAGGCGCCGTTGGCCTCAACCAAATGGTGCGTGCCGCGGTGCCGACCCTGCTGAAACAGGGCTGCCGGGTGGTGCATCTCACCGGCGACAACGATCCCGACATCGAGCAGCTGCAGCACCCACTGCTGGTGGAACGCCGCTTCAGCGATGAGATTCCCGGGCTGCTGCAACATGCCGACCTTGCCATCAGCCGCGCAGGAGCCGGCAGCCTCAGTGAACTGGCGGTCTGCGGGACCCCAGCCGTGCTGGTGCCGTTCCCGCAGGCGGCAGACCAGCACCAGGAGGCCAATGCCGCCTGTGCCGCATCGTTTGGTGCTGCAGTGATCGTGCATCAGCACGAGCCGGATCAGCCCACGTTGCTGAACACCGTTCAACGGCTCCTGGGAGCACAGCTGGAGCAGAGCACGGCTCGCTCAGAGCCCCTCATCCAAATGGGTGAAGGCATGCAGACCCTGGCGGAACGAGATGCCGATCGGCAGCTGGCCGCCTTGCTTCAGAACCTGGTGGACTGAACCCTCTGGAGAGCGCGAATAATCCTGCGGTTGTTGGCGCGGGTCTGCAGGCCGATGCGCAACCAGGATTCGCCAAGCCCCTCAAAACTTCGGCAATCCCGCAGCAGGATGCGATGGCTCTGTTCCAGAGCCTCCAGCAAAGGCAACAGCGAACTCACACCAGAAACCAAGAGAAAGTTGGCGCTGGAAGGCATGGGGCACAGGCCTGGTACAACGGCTAACTGCCGTTGCATCCAGGCCCCCTCGGTGGACGTCCAATGCTGCACCCGACGGCACCAGCGCTGATACCGCTCCGGAGGGAGCAACAGCCACTCTGTCAACGCAGCAGCAATGCCATTCACCGGCCAGGGATCACGCCATCCACTCCAACGCTTGAGCCGATCCGGATGCGCAATGGCATAGCCAACACGCAAGCCCGCCACTCCGAACAACTTCGTGAGGCTGCGGACTACCACCAGGTTGGGATGGTGCTCGACCAGCGGAATCATCGATTGCTGCTCCCCCTCGGGCACCAAAGGCAGAAAGGCCTCATCACAGATGACAAGCTGATGGATGGCGAGCAGGGGCTCCAACGACGCACGGCTCCAGAGCTGCCCCGTCGGGTTGTGGGGATTGCAGACCCAGGCCACCGGCGCCTGCAGAGGAGGATGCGATAGGGGCCCGGCGTTATCCCAGCGCAACACAAGGGGGACGTCGATCCAAGGAGCGTTCCAGCATTGCAGAGCCCGTCGGTAATCAGCAAAACCAGGCGCCAGCAAACCACTGACACCCTCCGCGGCAGCGTCCCGCGCCGCCCAGGTGAACAACTCGGCCGCCCCATTGCCAGGCAATACAGCATCAGGATCTAGACCATGCAGGCCCGCCATCGCCTGGCGCAGCGACGTCTGATCCCGATCGGGATAGTCGCGGATGGCGGCCAGCGGGATGCGAGAGCAACGTGGGCTCCAAGGAGCCAACGAGGCACTGGCATCCAGCAGCTGCGATGGCCGGCAGTTCAACCTTGAGGCGGCGGCCTGGCGGTTGCCGCCATGGCGCAGGTCGACGGCCATCCCGACTCCCGATACAACGCAGAGACATCTCCAGCGTGGCCCACTGCCGATACAAGCCCGAGTGCTGCAGTTAACACTGCTACTAGCCGCGCCACTGACGGCACGGGCGGAAGATCTGATTGTTTTGCTGCACCAAAGAAATTGTCCGGGTTGTCGGCTGGCGGATGTGGATCTAATGCACGCGGACCTGCGAGACGCCGATCAGCAGCGGGCCCAATTGCAACGGGCCAATCTCGGACAGGCACTCCTCGATGGTGCTGATCTGAGCGGTAGCGATCTTAGCTTTACAAGCATGCAAGGAGCATCTCTTAGGGGAGCCAAGCTGCACGGAGCAAAGCTCTACTGCACTGATTTAAGAGATGCCGATCTCACTGGTGCCATGTTGGATCCCAACACCCTCGAGGAGGCTTATTGGAGACGCACCAAAGGCATGCAACCGCAGTCCCAAAGCCATGCAGCCCTGCACAACGCCGGGGTAGGCGCAGCGGAAAGCAATCGTTGGAACGAGGCAGAAAATCTATTCGGGCTTGCCATCCGCAAACAACCAGACACCGCAGAAAGCTGGATAGCACGCGGCCGTGTTCGGGAGAAGCTGGGCCAATGCCAATTAGCGATTCAGGACTTCACCTACGCAAGCGACCTATATGCCAGCAAAGGTGCAACATCCCAGGCCAGTCAATTGCAGACTGCCGCCACATCCCTGAAGGACAAAGTAAACAACCATCAGAGTAGCAATGGTGTGGGATCTGCACTTCTTGGCGGGCTTTTTTCCACATCGCAGGCGCTGCCGCCGCTGGCGATGAAACTTTTCATGCCAGCAGTGGATTTCTGATCAGCTTGAACCCATTCAACTGACGAGATTCCTTGATTGAAGGGCGATAATCGTAGCCATATGCACTCTCTTCATTATCAAGAATTCGAGAAGTCACCAATACCACCAGCTCACGTTTTGTCCGGCGCTCCGCAGAATTTCTGAAGAATTGAGCGATTAATCGAATATCTCCAAGAATTGGCCATTTCGAAACAGCCTAGAATCAGTATCGGATATGATACCTGTCAACACAAAGGCGCCCATCACGAACCCTGACAGCACCTGCACCTAATCCCCTTAAACTTAATGCAGATATAGGCCCACAACCCTGAACACCTTGCGTGGACATAGTAGCTGATATTGCAGGAGATAGCGTAAAGATAACAAATCCATTATCGTCAACTCTTTTCAAGCTTGCGCCAACCGTTAAACCTGAAATACCAAACACAGTCTGACAAGTATTTGCGGCACCATTCTGTCCAGATTGAACAGCATAATTAGTTATTTTTTACGTTCCCACAATAGCGAAAGATTCATTAGAATAGGACCTTCCGATCTCAGTCGGATCCAATCCCTGCTTCAAACTTTGCTCTTCAGTCCCTCCCCGGATGGGCTCGGGATTTTCGCTCAACATCATTGTAGGACTGGCCAATATCTTATCATTACTAGAATGAATAGCCGCGCAAAAATAATCAAATATACGAGCTTCGGGGTAAGTAAGGCCTGGATTTATACGAGCGAGAACAGCACTTGGAGGCACGACTTGCGACGCCACCGCAGCACGGTCGCCAGAAACTGTAATTGTCTCTGGCTTTCCACTAGAAGCCCCTCCAGTAATCACATCAAAGTCATTAGAGCTGGGTGGCAATAACTCGCCAAAAGCAGCGGCCAAGCGGCCACCGTCATTAACAATAAAGTTATTGCCGTAACGGAAAGCAAAATCATTGTGAACATCCAAGTCATTCTCAAGACTTACATCAAAAATCTTGACAGAAAGAACGACCTGCCGTTGCCGCAAATCAATTTTCTTCAAATACGAGGCGGCCACCTCAACAACCTGAGAATCACCTATCAACGTGATCGTCTGAAGCCTGGAATCAGTTGTGCCCGAAAAGCTTTTCAAAGGTCCTTCGGAAGCACCATAAATGTCTATCTGAGTTAAATTTGACCTAAACGAAGTATTTCTTCTTCCGATAATACTGCTGACATAACCCAACTCTCCAGACTCTTTCAATTCCGACTTTCGGGTCGAACCAGTGCCTTCACCTTGCTTCCCAAATTCGCCTTCATCAACTGACCTAACAGTTGTAACCTGAGATATTTTGGCGCCAAGGCTACTCAAGAACATTACAGCAGAAAGAGCAGACACGCTATTCAGCCTGTAGGTCTTAGAAAAATTCGGCCCAAACCCCTTGGAAGAAATATTTCCACCGACCAAAAGCATCTTCCCCTGCAAGCCAGAAGCCAATAACACAAAATTCACTGCCCTAGAGCAATCTTCCCCAACAAACTGAAGCGTTACAGGGTACGAATCTCTAGACCAGGTTTCATCGGCATTTTCTTTGGCAGAGCGTGCTTCAGAAAGAGTATTTCCAACAAATACAAATCCATATCCTCCCAATCGTGCCAAAGACATCAATGCATCTTTGGCGGCAGCATTATTAAGAGTGAGAGTCACAGGTGGCCCACTCAGATTCACGTAACTACGGTTCTGCAGGATCATCGTGCCCACGGCCATGTCTCCCAGCGGAGGTGCCACTGCACGCGATCACATGGGTGGAACCACCGTTGTCTGCGCAACACGACCAGGCCGACTCAGTTCAAGCCGGCCTGGTCGTCAAGGCCGTTGTTTGGATCGGCAAGCGCGCAAATAAGGCGATCAGGCTGGCGCCATCCACCCGAATCTGTGGATCTGGCAAGACCATCCCCTGCGAAGCCTTCACGATCAGCTCTAACCCACCTTGCTCCTTAGCGCTGAGGCGGATTGATTGGAGGCCAGCTTCTAGCAACTCAACTTCCTGGGACCTGCGGAGCGACAACGGAGCCGCAGATCGCAATTGGCTACTCCACTGCGTTGGGGAACTGCTCTGGCTCACGACTCGCGCATCAGCCGATACGCCATCGGCGACCACATCAACACGGTCACCCAAACGACGCAGTTTCAAAACAACAGATGATTGAGCCACCACCTACGAGGCTGCGATAAACGCCAACAGTTCAATAGTGGGGGCACTAATCCCCAATGCCGTTGCTATGGGTAGCATGCGTCGAAGCACTAACCTCTTCACCCTACTGTTGTCTCAAAAGGTTGTGCGTGGATGGTGTCTATCGGTATTGAGATACACCAGCCTCAAGACTGCAACGGCTTAGAGCCATTCCCCAGGAGATTGGCTACGAGAGCCAAGTCATAAAAACTCAGCTTCAAAGTGAGCTGCGTGCGAGTCGCTGCAGACTGAGATGAATCAGCAGCTTTTCTGTCGATCACAGCCTTGAGCTCAAGTTCACTACTTTCGACAAGCAACTCCAGCTCTTCCATGCGTTGCAAGAAGGTTTGCAATCCGCCGAACGAACCGCTGACTTGAGGCGCAACAGACGACTTGAGATAGCCAAGCGCTTGCAATGGATCTTGCGGAGTTTCGGCCTTCTGCTTCGCGTTGGAGCGAGTATTGTTACGATGGGATTGCCATTGTTAGGGTGACGGTGGCTTGAGCGGTTCGTAGCGCTGCATCTGCACACCCGAGGCCACAGCCTGCTGATTCAACAGCGCCAGAAGGGTCTGCACCTTGTCATGTCCTGCAAGCAACCCCATCAACAGAGCCTGCTTCTCTTCCGTAAGCCGCAATTCAGCCTCAGCTTGGGTTAGCCGACGTTCCAAAGTGGGACGACTGCGCTGGAGGTTGAACAAGGTGTCACGCCTTGCGTCCAACTCGCGCAATGTTTGCGCAACAGGCAGAACTCCTACCAGAACAACGGCAGCACTCACCACAACACGTAGCCCAAAAGGTAAACCAACCAACAGCCGTCCCGGCGTGAGCCATGGCTGTCGTGACGTCGTCAACCTATTAATCATTGCAAGACCCCTATGACTTGCAACACTTCCAGCCGACAGGCCAAGCCCTCGGCACCAAGCCCACGCAAATCTGCGGGCGTGGGTTTTATGGCTGGATCGAGCTTGGCCTCAAGAGTGAAGGCAATCCATCCCTCGTTGTCAGCCACAGCTTTCACAACGGTTGTGCCATCGAGAAGCATGTCTGGCAGAGCTTCAAGGTTGAGATCCAAGGCGTTGATCCGTTCGAAAGCATCCGTCCCTTGGGATTCCCCCTTGATCACCAACTTCGATGAATTGGCATCGACCAACACAAGGCGAACGCCCTGAGGCGTGACCTGTCGCCATTGCTCCAACAACGCCGACCCCGAACGCACCGCTACCAACTGTTCAGCGATGGATTGCGTCTGCTGCTCCAAGGTTGACCGGCGCGAGGTCATGAAGCGAAGCCGTGCTTTGGCATCACCGACACGCTTCTCGACCGGATTAAGTGCATCCACCTCGGCCTGCACCACCTGCTGACGATGGTCGAGCCCCAACAGCACGAGCAAGGCCAACATCACCAAAGCCACCGCTCCTGCACCCCCTTTCAAGACAAGGGAAAACAGCGGCGGGGCAGGCACCGGATCCAACAGCCAGCCGAGCTCGAGCCGGCGTTGCTACAACAGATCAGGTTTGGGCCAGTCCCGACACGACGTCATCGCTCCTCCTGGTGCAGCGCCAACTGCTGCAGAGGTGACAGCACATGAGTCCTATCTCCAGCAGTGCCTTGGCCCCATGGCTCAGCCCAGGCAGACAAAGGCTGGTTCAAGCAGCACTCCCCTGCTGCCCCATCCACCAGGGGCAACCAGGCATCGACTTTTCCGCCGGCACCGTGAATCACCATCCCAATGATGATGTCCAAGCACGGGTCTGCCACTCAGCAACACAAGCCCGAATCTCGCGTTGACAGGCCAGAGGGTCGAGCTCCTCAAGTGCATAGTCAATCTCAGGAACCCCCTCGCGGAACACCACCAAACGCATGCTCTTCTCCTCGACCACAAGCCAGGCCAGATCGCCAGCCCACGCCTGAGTGAGCTAACGCAAGGCCCGCTGGGCGGCCGTCAGCGACCAATCAACACGCCGCAACGGAACATCAGCCAGTTCAGCAACCTCGATCTAGCCCTGAATCAAAGAACGCGACACACCTACCACCGCCAAAGCGTCTTGCACCGGCGAAGAAGTGATGTAGCTCTCCGCCAGATCAACAATCTGCAACGACTGGGGCAATCGACCTGGCTCCCAATCTGATCCATAGTCGTCGACAATACGCCAGACAGCAGCTTGTAAAGGGAGGCAAAGAATCAGTTCGGCACCTGGAAAATCGTAGTCAAAGATCAGGTCAGCGATCAACTCGCCAACGGCTTCCCGTTGCAGCGGCACACCATCACAGCAGATGCCATTGGGCCACGCCACTACGCGTTGCTGCCAACGGTCACCTTGAGCCTAACAACACACCAAGCACGTGTTATTTACCGCAATCAACACCGGCTTGACATCAATTTATACCCCCACAGAGACATTCAAAGGCGCAACATCAAGCAGATGAGGTGCCTTCAAACCATCGAGTTCAGCCTTGCCAGGGCAAACCGCTGCCGGAAGCTTCCGCGATGGTTCGCAGACCGTGGCGGTTCAACTGAAGCAGCAGACCTTCCAGAATCCTTGGCACCAGATCCGGCCCCTGAAAAATCCAGCCAGTGTAGAGCTGCACCAAAGAAGCCCCTGCGGTGATTCGCTCCCAAGCGACTTGCGCCGAGTCAATCCCGCCCACACCGATCAACGGCAGCGCCGGGCCAGCACTGGCCCGCAAGCGACGGATCACCTCCTGGGCTCGCTGACGTAGGGGGGCGCCGCTGAGACCACCGGCCTCCTCCGCCAGAGTGCGCCCGGTCTGCGGCAGCCGCCGTTGCTCCAGACCCAGCCGATTGAGACTGGTGTTGACCGCGATCACCCCAGCCAGACCCTCCTCAAAGGCCAATCGGGCCACCGCATCAATCGATTCATCGTCCAAATCCGGCGCGATCTTCACCAACAGAGGCGGGCAGGCCGGCAGCCGGCGCAGCCGTTCCACCAGACGCCTCAACTGGGCTGTGTCCTGCAGATCCCTTAATCCGGGGGTGTTGGGGGAGCTGACGTTGATCACCGCATAGTCCGCCAAGGGGGACAACAACTCCAGGGAAGCCGCGTAGTCGTCCGGTGCCTGCTCCAGGGCCGTGATCTTGGATTTGCCAACGTTGATCCCCAGCACCGCTGGCCGCCGGCCGGGCGGATCCAGACGTTGACGCTCCAGCGTTTTCAAGAGCGCCTTGGCGCCATCATTGTTGAATCCCATCCGGTTCAACGCGGCTTGCTCCTCCGCCAAACGGAACAGGCGTGGTTTGGGGTTGCCCGGCTGGCCATGCCAGGTGACCGTGCCCACTTCGGCGAAGCCAAAGCCGAAGCGATCCCAGATACCAGCCGCCAAACCGTTCTTGTCGAACCCCGCCGCCAAACCCACCGGATTGGGGAAGCGGCAGCCAAACAGCACCTGTTCCAGGCGCAGATCACGCCGTTGCAGATCCGCTGCCACGCCATCCAGCACCGTGGACACTCCTGGCCAACGGCGCCGCAGGCTGGCCTGACCCAGCGCCGTAAGCGCAGTGCGCGACAACTGTTCAGCATCCAGGCCGTCGTCCCGTGCCAGGACCGGGCCAAGCCAACGCTGATAGAAGGCACCGCTGCTGAGCGGTCCGGCCGAAGAGGACGGCGACATGCTCTGGCTCAGGACTGTTCTGATCTTGCCTCGCGACGTTGCAGGGTCCAGCGACCTTCCGCCTGGGGCTCGACAATCCAATCCCTCCAGATCCAGCTCTCACGCTTCGTTTCCAGCTGTTTAAGCGGCTTTTCCACCAACTGCGCCAGCTCCAGCAACGAAAGGCTGTAGCCACCCTGCGCCAGACGATCAGCCAACCCCAAACGTGACAACAGCTGCAGCAGAGGCTTGGGGGCAACCTCGAATGGGGCTTCTGGTGCGGCCTCGGCGGAAGACAGCTCCGACGATCCCTGCTTCAGAGCCAAGCCCGGCTGGGCGTTGTGGGAGAACGCTACGGCGATGCGATCCACCCGTTCGTTGTCTGGATCACCGCTGTGGCCCTTGACGTAGCGCAGGGGAACATCGTCTAAACGAGCGGCATCCAAGGCCTTCCAGAGGTCTTGGTTGAGCACGGGCTTACCCGCAGCCGTTTTCCAGCCTTTGCGCTTCCAGCCTTTGATCCAGGAGCCCAGGCCATCAATCAGATATTTGCTGTCGGTGCGCAGGGTGAGATCCGGATGACGGGGCAGCTGCTCAAGCCGTTGCAACACCTCCAACGCCGCCTGCAGTTCCATGCGGTTGTTGGTGGTGTCGGGCGCATGGCCACCGAATTCCTCGACACTGCCATCTTCGAAACGCAACAACGCGCCCCAACCTCCCGGACCTGGATTACCGCTGCAGGCACCATCCGTCGCTGCAGCCACGACCCGTCCACGTCCTTCCGCCATTGATCGGTCCCAACACTGTTCGGTACGACACGGTTTCTGGTGTCACCGTGGATAAGCCGAACCTACCTGCGGGCTGCCGGTCTGACTGCCGTGGGGCTCTTGGCCGCCGGCATACGGCATACCGCAGGAGAGCACAGCACGGGCCTTGTTTGACAGCACTGCTGTGCCGGAGCAACACTTTGCTGTGCTGGCACAACTAATTGGCAGAGCCCAGTGGAAACTGCTGGTGCTGGAACAGATCAAGGCCCAATTGCGATGCTGGAGGACACGCCAGGACGGACTGGTGGAGCCCAGCCTGAATCGCTTCAACTTCAGCGGTATCTGGACAGCAATGGCTACTCGCTGCGCAGCAGTGGCCAAGACCGTGGAACCCGCTTTCGCTTCCGGCTCAAGCCATCCGGCGCATCGCTGAGGCTCGAGGCCCTCGACCCCCAGCAACGGGCACCACTCCTGGTTGGTCAGGCCAAGATCTCCAAACGCGATCCCAACGGGTTCGTGGCTCTGCAGCTGGAGCCAGGCTGGGCCTTGGAACGCCGGGTTTACCAGGGTCGCCAGCTGAACCACCTGTATTTCGCTCATCAAGCCTCGGTGAACCGGCTGCTCGCGCTGGCCAGCAGCCGCGGCCAACGTTCAGGCTTTCAGCGATTGGGAATGCCGATGCCGCCGATCGCACCACCGCCTTTGCCCACTGCACGAGCAACACACCTCGCCATCAGTGCCCCGATCCGGCTGCAGGTGATTCCCCATCGCCGCTGAGGACCAACCGTCACAGTGCCAGTCGAGAGGGCGATTAGACAGGGGCTGACAACGGAATTCCCGCCCTTAAGTTGAAATTGCGTGAGGAGTGGAGTGCTGAACGCCTCTTCAGGGTCGAAACAAGGACAGACTCTTGAACGTGTTCCTCTCGAAAAAAGGCTCGCCAAAGCCGGGGCCTTTTTGTTGGCCAGAGAAAAATACAAAAAAACCGGTCCTTGAAAGGACCGGTGACTGAACGAAAACAGGGGGGAGAGGGCTTGCCCCTCTCCCAAGCCGATCACTTGAGGGTGACCTTGCCGCCTGCTTCTTCGATGGCCTTCTTGGCAGCCTCGGCGTCTTCCTTGGAGACACCTTCTTTGACGGCCTTGGGAGCAGCCTCGACAAGAGCCTTGGCATCGCCCAGACCCAGGCTGGTGGCCTCACGGACGGCCTTGAGGACCTTGATCTTGGCGGAGGCGTCAAAGCCTTCGAGGATCACATCGAATTCGGTCTTCTCTTCAGCGGCATCGCCACCGCCAGCAGCAGCGCCAGGGGCAGCCATCACAACACCAGCAGACGCTGCGGCGGACACACCGAAGGCATCTTCGATCTGCTTAACCAGCTCGGAAGCTTCAAGCAGGGAGAGGGATTTCAGCGATTCGAGAATTTCGTCGATTTTTGCAGACATGGTTTTGAAAGGGGACGCAACAGATCAATGAACAGTGGTCTCGGCAGAGCCGAATCAGCCTTCGCCGCCTTCGGCGTGCTGCTTGAGTGCCCTGGCCATACCAGAGGGAACCTCGTTGATGCCCACAGCGACCTTCGTGGCCACGGCGTTGATTGCACCGGCGATCTGAGCCATGAGTTCCTCCTTGGAGGGGAGGTCGGCGATGGCTTTGATCTCGTCCTGAGACAGGAGCTTGCCTTCGAAAAGGCCACCCTTGGTCTCGGACTTCTTGAGTTCCTTCTGGAAGGTCTGAACGGCCTTCACACCGGCACCAACATCGCCCTTCACCAGGACGAAGGCGTTGGTTCCGGTCAGCAGGGAATTGAGGCTGGCCCAGTTGCTGTCACCATCAATGGCACGGCGCATCAAGGTGTTTTTGGTCACCTTGCAAACGCTATCGCTGGCCCGCAGACGATCCCGCAGGTCAGACATTTCCTTGATGGACAAGCCCTTGAAATCAAGGACAAGTGCCAGTTCGGCGTCGGCGAGGAGCTCTTTGAGCTCTCCGACGATCTGCTGCTTGTTCTCCAGCGTGCGGCCCATAGGGATTGGATCGGATCAAAGGAACAAGCTGGGCACACGGCCGATCGAGTCTTCGAAAATGAAGACGAGGCTGCGTACCGATCCAATCCAGAATGGGACAAAATCGTGTCGCGTCTGCCTCGGCAGGGATTACATCAACGAGAATGACTGATGTCATACCTAGGGACATCCTGCTGTCTGTAGCCGGGCGCGTGCCCGATTTAGCTTTCGCTAATCATTAAGTGTAGAGGAGAGCCGGATCAGCTCCCCTGCTCGATATCCTGCAAGGCGGAGAAATCAACTTCAACGGAAGGACCCATGGTGGAGGTCACATACAGGGACTTCCAGTAACGGCCTTTGGCACCGCTGGGCTTGTTGCGATCGATGGTCTCCTGCAGGGTCTTGAGGTTCTGCAGCAGGGCATCGGCGCTGAAGCTGGCCTTGCCGAAACGAACGTGGACG
>NZ_JBGKDP010000081.1:0-2746 GCF_042954245.1 Parasynechococcus sp. | reverse complement strand
CTGCGCATCATCCGCATGGCTCGTTCCTCAACGGCCCTTGGCAGTCGAATCAAACCGACCCTGTCGCGAAGGAAATGAAGAATGACTCCCCGAATGTGCGGCTTGTCGAAGCTTGGAAATGGTGCCCCCCGCTGGGCGTCGTAGCGGTTCCAAGCCTTGATCAGGACCGAACTATCCCACTTGCAGGAGATCATCGCTCTCTAGGCCTGTCTGCTGGGCGTAATGACGGGCAATGGGACGGACCAGATGCAGGTTGTCCTGGATCTGACAGTTTCGACGCTTGAGGCAGGTCTGGTCCAATGGATGGTTGTGAATTGCTCCTCCAGCCTTGACAGGGATAAGCAACCATGGCACCCGTGGCACCACTGCACTGATGCGTCGTTGGTGACGTCTTCGTCACGGAGCTTTGGTTCAGCCGTCAGCGTCAACAACGGCTTGAAGCAGGGCCTCTGGTCCTGAAAGCTGAATCCATTGCCGATCGGAGGCCTCGGTGCTCAACAAGGATCCGGCGAAGCCGAGAGCATTGACGCTGAAACCACGAATGCCCTGCCTTGCGCGGCGAACGATGGCCATCCACTCCCGTGAGAGCAGCAGGTTGTAGGCCCCCCGAGGACAGTCGTCGGTGGTGGGCTGCCCCAGACCGAGGTCTTCAGCAAGAGCGAGATACAGCTCTTGAAGCGTTTGACCCGTCAGGATTGAACTGATCGGTGCGATTCGTGCACTGCGCAAAAGAGGATCCTGAGCAGACGTGGTTGTGCCATCCGCACAGCGTCGGAACCAATCGTCTCGAGCACAGATTTGCTCGCCTGCTGCCCGGGGTAACAACTGCAGATGACGGTGCGGCTGACTTGCTCCGGCATCAGGACCACTGTTAAAAAACCACAGACCCGTCGTCGTCGCATCAATCCGGGCGAGGATGCGCCAATCCTCCATAGACAACCAACCGGTCTGGGGTTGCCAGTTCTGGGTGATGAGCAACATGTGGGAGGTCTGAACGGGATATTTGTTCAGGATTACGACGTGCGAATCACCAATCCGATCAACCTCCAGACGTTGATCCCAGGGCAGAAATGGATTCGGTCTGGGCCCCGATACTCGAAGGTGCTTTGGTGTGGCACTGAGGAGATGGCGCAATTCAAAGCGGCTTCCTCCATCCCCGATGAGGTGGGTCAACGAAGTGTCGAGCGGCACCAGCGCTCCGGATGCGGTCGCTGCAACCGTGACCTCCGTCGCTTTTCGAAGCAGTTCACTGGTCATGCCATGTCAACCGTGCCAGCGAGGCTCCTGCGTAGTGCCTGCCGAGGATGGCATTAAAGGGAAGTCCCTGAAGGGCGAGTTGCTGGGCCCCGGTTTGACTCATGCTGGCGCCAAGATGGCCATGGGATTCAGCACTCACTTGCGCGTTTGACGCATAAAGGCTCTCCACAATGCCACCGCTGTAACTAAGGATGATCCCGCGGGTCTCCCAAGTGGCTGAACGACTGGCCGGGGTGGTGCTCTTCTCCCCCTGCGAAAACCTGCCAACGGGTTGTGTCCCCCAGGTGATAAGCCGTCGTTGCGGGTCTGGCGAGATGCGCCATCGCAATCGCATAGGAGCGAGCTGCAACGGCTTGCGCCTTCAGGGCTTCCTGATGCCACTGGCTGGGCATTTCGGCGCCAACCACTGAGGCCACATAGGTTTCCAGATCAAGGGAGACCACCGGGAGCCAATCACCTTGGCCTTTGAGCAGCGATACATCGCCTCGATAGTGATGCTGGTTGATCTGAACAGGCCCGCCGGAGCAATGAATCTCCTCTTGACTGGATGAAGCAATCCCATTGCCCAGTTGCTGAGCAGGAATCACGGAGCCGTGCTGGTGCGATACAGCACATTGGCTCCTGGCTGGAAAGCTGTGATACGGCTCTGGCTGACCAAACCGACGCGGATTTCCAGGGGCACGTGATCGACACCCGGCGGCACCCTGAGAACAACACTTGAACCAACGGTTGAATCGGTCCCGAACAGCTCAAGCAGGCTTGAGGGGGGCTGATCAAGCCGCTGTGGGAGTAGCCGAGCCAACCAGCCGATCAAAGCGACTATGAGCAGGCTTCGAAGCACGGCAGGGGCCCAGAAGTAACGGTGAAGCGGCACCAGAACTACTGATCAGAGCCTTCAGCCGATGATGCCTGATTTCCGCTAGACGGTCTCCACTCCGCAGCAAAATCACATGGTCGACGCAGCTTCGATCACTTGGGCTGGCTTGGCCCTGGTGGTTGGCCCTGGCGGGATCGGATCAGCGGTGGCGGCTGAATTGAAACGGACCTGCCCCGATCTGAAGGTGCTGACCGCTGGTCGTCATGGACCGCCGGGATCCTCAGTTCAGCTGGACATCTAGAACGACAGTGATCTGGATCGACTGAGCATGAGCCTGCGTGCCGAGGGCCTGCCGCTTCGTTTGGTGTTCAACTGCAGCGGTCGCCTGCACGGGCCCGGGCTTCAACCGGAAAAACGTCTTCAACAGGTCGAGCGTTCCCAGTTGGAGCAGCAATTCGGCATCAATGCCATGGCTCCGATCCTCCTGGCCAAAGCAATCGAGCCTTTACTGCGGCGGGATCAACCGTTCCATTTCGCAAGCCTCAGCGCTCGCGTGGGCAGCATCGGCGACAACCGCACCGGGGGCTGGTACGGCTACAGAGCGGCCAAGGCGGCTCAGAACCAACTGCTGCGCTGTCTGAGCATTGAATGGGCCCGCCGCTGGCCATTGGC
>NZ_JBGKDP010000080.1:0-19226 GCF_042954245.1 Parasynechococcus sp. | reverse complement strand
AAGCCCAACACCCTTAAAGCTGCACGGCGTGGATCACGGGTATGACCATCGTCCGGACGATCTGTTTGACGTTGGTCCGTTCGGGTGCGGCGCCCCTGCCGCCTGGAACCTGATTGGTCTTGGCGCTGACGCAGCTGCTCCACCACACGCTGTGGATCCTCATCCAGCCATTCACTGGCGCGAACCCCAAACAAGGCAAACGCTGCCAGAACTGCCGTTGTTTGCTTGTTCGGCTTGGCTCCCACCGCCGCCATGAGATCTGTTCCCAGCCCCGGAACCAGCCGATCCAGCCGTTGTTCAAGGGTTAAGTGGGCAGGAAAACTGCTGCGGTTGAGCTGATCAATCAACAGCTCCAACCCGCGCTGACGCAGTGCCGTCCATCCCGGCTCCTGGGCGAGGGCCTGCCCCCATGCCCGCACCTGTTGGATGCTGATGCGCGGTGGAGAGTGAGCCGATGGCTCGCTCCAAGGGCGATGGGATCTTGGTTCAGTACGAATGCGTTGGCGTTGCTGACGTTGCGATCGCTCCAACTCACGGTTGAGCCGCAACACCTCGCGACGTAAGGCGTCGTTCTCAGCCAGCAACGCCTCAACATTGCTGGTGACCCGTTGTTCAGGGCGTCCGCCTGACCAATGACGCGGATCAAAGCCCAAAGCATGTCTCCCGTTTCACCACGGCAACAACTCACCATTGGCATGCCAGAAGCTGCTGCTGGTGGCCATAGTCAAGCCATCGATCCGGGCCAGCAGACCCTTCACCAACTGCTCGGGGGGGATCCTACTTGGATTGAAGCGAATCATGCGGGTGCGCACCAATCCGGGATGCAAAATCGCCCCGCGATTCCAGATCAATCGCCAACGATTTTCCAGCCATGTTGAGGGCCACCTTCGACATCCGATAGCCATAGGAACCTCCCGAGCTGTTGTCGTCGATGGACCCCATGCGGCTGGTCATCAGCACCAACTTGGCTCCGCTGAGCATCTGATCCACCAAAGCCCTGGCCAACAGCAAAGGAGCAAGGGCATTCACCTCAAACTGGCATCGAATCCCGGAGGGGTCCAAATCCATCAGGCCCATCGACTGCAAAATCCCGGCATTGAGGATGACACCATTGAGGGGCAAACTATCCAGACGCTGCACCAGGTCATCAATGGCTTGGCTGTCGCTCAACTCAAGGCCGGCTTCCACCCGCACCCCCAGGCCCTCCAGTTCATCACTGGCTTGACGGCAAACCGCCACCACTTCATCGCCCCGGGCCTTGAGTTGTCGGCAGTACTCCAAGCCGATCCCACGGTTTGCGCCCGTGACCAGAAACGTCGCCATTGGAAAGTTTCATCGACCGCCATCCTGCCGGCTCTTGCGTCGATCCCCTGAATCGATCAAGCCCAAAAATCCCCTCGACGCCGTACTGATGCAAACACTGTTTCACCGTGAGCACTGAGACCGTGCTGCCGGTTTCTGCATCCACCAGCAGATATGGACAACCTCGGAGCACGCAGCGCCACCGTGCGTCGATATAAGCATCAAAAGCGTTGGCATGGGAACACTCCTCCACCCAACCTTCACTGCTGAGATACCGCGTGAGAATCATGCCCACAGGCGCCTGGGCCACCGGTTATGGCTCAGGACATTTCGCATCCAAGAGAGTGACTTGAAGTCTTCGGGATCGCAACGGCTCGGAAAACGCCGAAGCAAGGCTGATCAATGGGATTCAGCTGATCCCTGCACAACGGTGACCACCTGATTCCAGGTGGCATGCACCACGCGATAGGTCTTCAAGGCAGCGCGTGATTTGGTGCGGGCGTTCACAAAGGCTTTGAACTCCGTTTTGAAGCAGATCTCCTGGATCCACTGTCCTCCTGTATCAAGCCTCTCGATGCAATACATCAGAGATCAAGCGGTTAAAACATCACAACCGCAAAACATTTGCTGAGCACAAAATCGAAAGAGGCTGTTCGGGATCAATCAAAAAAGCCCCCGCGATTGGCGGAGGCTCGGGTGGTGTGAGGAGTCGACGATTCTGCAACTGCCGACCCTGATTTCATAGCCCGATTTCAGATCAGCAGCGGTCCCAGCCACAAAGGCTTTATCAGCTACAGATAAAGAACACTTGCGCGACAGCGCCGGAGCGCATCACGCACAGCCTCCAGCCTCGTCTCGTCCGGCCGATGCAGCCCTGCAGGCACCACCATCACGTCATTCGCATCCAGATGAACCCGTGCCGAGAACCAGGTGCCAGGTCCTGGCACAGACGCACGGCAGATCGGATCCTGCTTTTCGTCCAAACGTCGCTCGATCAACCAACCCTCCACCCGATCCAAGGGCTGAAACGCCGTTGAGGCAAAAGCGACAGGCGCCATCAGGGTGAGCAGCAACAAGCGCAGGGCCTGCATCAAAAGCTGGGGCGAGCGAAGCGCACCCATCGTCACAGAGAACACCTGTTCAGCCGCACTGTTGCGTTAGAAGGACTGCGTCGCGGAACCGTCGATGCCGTTATTTCGCTGTGAAGGGTGCTCCATGCGCATCGAACGCTCGATGGCGGCTTACTGGCGCAACAAGGGGAAATTGCTGTGCTCCTCATGCCTCGACCGCCAGGAGATGCCTCTGAAAGCGGCCGAGAGTGGCCGAAAACAAGGTTCTTCCAAATTCCGTGCCAACAGCAACAAAAGCTGACGCCAGCTGTGGGAATGATGCCTTCTTCGCTCCCTCCTCCCTGACCTATGGGTTTCCTCACCGTCGCCGGATGTGTGCTTCTGGCTTCCGCCATGTCTACTGCACTCACCACCAAGCCTTCGAAAGCCTGAGCGTTCGAAACGCAGGTACAAAGCTGAACAAAAAACCGGGGCTGGCCCGGTTTTTTGTGGCGATGAGCCCTTAGCTATTGATCTTTTCTCCCGCCAAAGAGATTTAGAACTGCAAATCAGACGTGCATGCAGCCCCCTTGCAGCAATAGATCCTTGATCTACTGAGCGAATCCCATGGAGAGCATCAGTCGCATCTGTGCCACCTCCAAGGGCACAACCATTGATGCCATCGGCCAGGGCCGATACCACGTCTGCAATCGAAATTCGGTGTGCTCTGACGTTGAAGGTCTTTGGCAGGCCTATGAAATTCTGCGGCGTCAAGAACAATCCTTAAGTTGATCGCTGCGACCAGAAATAAGTATCAACACTTACAGCACTTGAGTGTCCAGTACGTAACACTTGGTTCACCCCGGTGAGGGGTAATGCGTCGACTCCAGGAGGGCCTAGGGAACCCTCCTTTTTTATGTGGCGTTTTCAGAAATTCAGAGTTCCTGCACTGTCTTCCCCGAATTCCAGGTACAGGCAGCGGGCATCCTCAGCTCGACCGCAATTAATCAGGTGTTGAACCCGTTCGCGACACCACTGCGACACCCCAGAACTCAACTCTTTGTTGGGAAGACCACCGAAGGATTCCACTCACAGCAATCATTCATGTTGAGCAAACGCTAAGCAACGTGATTGACAACGCGAATTGGCTTGTTACTTGCAGTTAACAGCTGTTGTTACCCAAAGGTGTTGCCGTTCCACCCCCAACAGCTCGCCTGCACATCCTCAAAACCGATGTACACCCGGCTGGCAGGGATTCCCGTGCGTGCCAGGATCAGTTCACAGAACGCAGCTGTCATCGCAGGCGGACGCAGGGCACCGATCGATTTCACCTCCACGTAGGTACAGGGCTCGTGGCTGCCGGCGAAGGTCATCGGCACCCCCGTCTCCAGGAGCGTCATCACGTAGGCCTCCGGCTTGCCCGTCTGGTTGGCAAACTCGGACGAAAGCTCCTGCAGCAACGCCGACCCATCCTTCAACGCTGACAGCGACGTGCGCATATTGATCAGAGGTATTGACTCAAGAATGCTTGGAAAAAATTGGCACTCTCCAGTCATGAGTGCCAAGCCCTGACTATTGATCAAACTGAAATATTTCCAAAGGTAAAGACCGTCAACCTGAACAGTTTGACCGAAAAAAAGCTCACAAATTCCAAACAAAAGTGATCAGCTTAATGATCCTTCTTCACTTTTTTGGCCTTGGAGACCTTCTGCATCGCTTTGAACTCGAGCAGATCACAGGTCTCATAATCATGGGCTTCAGGCCACTCAGCCTGGATGAATGATGTACTGGTCGTAAAACATGGCCGACCAAAACCACTGGGATGGCGAGGTGATTCGTTACGACGTGATGAGCACCTGGCTTGATCAAGCCAAAGACATCACCCGTTGGAGGCATCGGTTGGATCAGGCGCCTGCAGAGGTTGAACTCTTGGCCGGCATTGGCGATCAACACACCTGGCGTGATCATTGGGAAGGCATGCTGCGCCAGACACCGCGTGCCGGCTGGCCATAACGAGCGGAGTGCAATGACAGGCTGTCCACCGATCAGTGGACGAGAAACAGACGTCGCTGCTGTGATGCTGAAACCGCGACACGCCTGGTCGAACAGCGCGATCGATCTTGAATAACTGCGTTCCGGCTTTGCCTGCGCTCTCCACATGCACCAACCGACGGTGCCGGCGGGAGTCAAACAACAGCTTGATCTCCCATCTTCAATACATGCTGGATCACCCCAATGAGGATGATAACCACAACGCAGAACCATTCGCCCACTGCTATCGGCGTCTTGCCGACCTGCTGCCTGAACTGATCAACGAAGGCTGCAGCCCAAGAATCATGCTCGACTACTCGGGCAATCTGCTCTGGGGAATTGAGCAGATGGGGCGTCGCGACATTGGCGATGCACTCCACTACCTCGCCTGTGATCCTTTGATGCAGGGGCATGTGGAGTGGCTTGGAACCTTCTGGAGCCATGCCGTGGCTCCATCCCCAGACCTGAAACTACAAATCAGCGCCTGGCAACAGCAGTTCGCGGCCTGTTTTGGCACCGCTGCCTTGGAGCGAGTCAAGGGGTTCTCTCCACCGGAGATGGCGCCACCCAACTATCCCGACACCCTGTTCGAATTCGTCAAAGCCCTCAAGCAAGCGGGATATTCAGTGGCTCCTGGTGCAAGAACACAGCGTCGAGTGCGTGGACGACAGCCCGCTGCAGCGTACCCAATGCTTCGTTCCCAATCAACTTCTCGTCAGGAACAGTCAAGGCGAGGAGATCAGCATGACAGCGCTGATCAAAACCCAGGGGTCTGACACCAAACTTGTGGGCCAGATGCAGCCTTATTACGAGGTATTGGGTTGCGATCGGCAACGCCTTGGTAACGTCGAGGTGCCATCACTGGTGAGCCAGATTACCGATGGAGAAAACGGTGGCGTGATGATGAATGAATTCCCGGAGGCATTCCGGCAGGCTAATCGCCACATCCGTGACAATACCAAAAGCACCAGCGCTTATCAGGAGTCGTTACTGCATGTGCTGCTGCTGGAAACCAGTTGTCTTCGGTACTGGGGGCAAGGTGCCTAGACCGACTACGCCCAGGAGATCCATCGCCGCGGAGAGGAGCTGCTGAGTCAGAGGACGGTCACGACTCCCGCCAGCCGAGAAATGCTTTACAGAGCGTTACATTCGTGTAACATGAACTCATTTGAGCGCGCTTCATGGATGATTACACAACCGCAATCATTGCCATGGTGGGCATTGGCGTCGTATTGACGGCTGCTGTTGTGTTTGCCCTGATGCAACCCAGTGACATGCCACCGATCGACGAGAACCGCAACTGAACATGGATATCGTCACTGAATTGCTGATCGCTGCCACCGAAACCGGGATCGCTCTGCTGGTGGCAGTTTCCCTGCCCATCGCTGAATCCCAGAACTGATTTCGAATTAGCCCATACCTTTCAAACGAAACTCCGTATAAATCGAAGCGGCATCGCGCTCACGATCTAGCTCCTCCAAATCGCTGCATCGGGCTTGCATCCAATAAACCGTTTCTCTCCAAATCTCCAAGCGATAACGGCGTTCGAGATTTTGCCCAGAACCGTCCAAAGCTCTACCAGCATCTCCTACAAAATCTAGACAATGCAGATTGATATTGTTTAGGATGTCAACATCTGGCGGATCGGCGCTAGATCAATATCGGTCTCAAGATAAAAAAGTCAATGTTCTTTCATTAAAACCAAGTACGGAACAGCACACATCGGCGATTAAACGCATCCGATGTTACGACAGCACAAGACCAAGCCAATACTTTGAATCGAACCTGCCGACGTCACCATGGAGCCCATCGCTCTGACACTTGGCCAACAGTTCGAGATTGAACAGCGCAGTCGCGATATCAATGCGATCACCGACGTAAAACAGCTGCAGGAAATCAACAAAGATCTGCTTTTGGCTTAGCAAGAGGAGATCGCTCGTTCACGCGCAGCAGTCAGCTCACACCTGAAGTAACGCTTCGTTAAAATAGGTTAGCTTAATTGTGAGTTGTGAACCTGAGCTTGCCTCAGCAATTTGAAGCTGAATCGATCAAACGGTCCATCGACGACACGGATGATCTCGATACGTTGAAAGTTCTAGCACGGGAACTCGCTGATCTCTACGTACGCCAGAGAGCTGCAACCGCATGGGTGATCGCTGAAAAATAAGCATTACACCTTGCTGTCATTTCGCCAGCGACGTTCCAAACGCTGACGGGCTTCATCAACCGTGTGTGCACTGGACAGAGTCGTTTTGGCTCGATAGGGGCGCGTGATCGACCAAAACTTGAAGGCAGAAGCGAGCGCCACCACCAACCATGCGGGCACAATCCAGCCCGGATTCGTCATCGTTACCCAGCAATGCACTCCATGATGGCGAACGGACAGCGAATCAGGCTGCATGCCCCCCCATCAGTGCAACCGTGGATCCTGAAGTACGGCAATTCGTGATCAGCCAGTTGGTGGTGATCGCACTACCGGTGGGAACCCTTTTTGGCCTCTGGCTTTGGATGCTCAACTGGAGCGGTCGTTCCCGCAGAGACCAGTGACCTTTCTTGCCGGCCTACTGGCGCCCGTCTTGATGCTGTTCCATCTTGTTGGCCCCGTCCCTGCTGAACTTGGCGTGAGCAACGGGGCGCTACGCGACTGCTCGACAACAGCTCACTGCGCCAGCCAAACCTGGGAAAGCAGCAACCCGATGGCTGAATTCAGCAGGCTGAGTGGGCTGGTGCAGGAGTCGCCGCGGACAGTTGTCGTGGATCAAACCGAGACCTACCTCCATGCCGAAGCCAGCAGCGCTTTCTTTGGCTTTGTGGATGACCTCGAGCTGTTCGCTGATCGCGACAACAACCGGATCCAGGCAAGATCCGAGTCGCGCCTGGGCGACTCGGATCTTGGTGTGAACGCAGCAAGATTGGCGGCGCTGCGGTCCGGGCTGGAAGGCTGAAGCCGGCTTAAACCTTGGCGCGACGCAGTTTACTCAGATCGGTGATCATTTCCTTGATGCCAACCACGAATCCAATGGCGGCCAAGGCCACGATGCTCACGATGATCACCGTGTCGAGCAGCGAGCGTGGATCGATCCAATCGGGCATGGCATGAACCGTGGGCTGATGTCGTGTTAGCCAGAGCCGGATAAAATCCCAGCACGTAGCGCGAACGTTCAACACAAATCGTCAGACATGCACGACATCATCTGCCCTCACTGCAACACAGCCTTCAAGGTGGATAAAGCCAAGTATGCCGACATCCTCAAACAGGTGAGGGATCGTGAATTTGAGCAGCAACTTAATAAGCGACTCGCCCTGGCGCAACAGGACAAACGCAATGCCATCGAGTTGGCCATTGCCAAAAAAGACAGGGAGATGCAAATGCTTGAGGCTCAACTCAAGCAAAGTGCAATGCATCAGGAACTGGCGATTAAAGATGCCGTTAACAAAGCGGAGAAACAGCGGGATCGCATTGCCGCTAAACTCCAGCAAATGCGTGAGCAGCAGGCAACAGAACTACGTCTAGCAGAAACCAAATTCACCAAAGAAATGCAGGCGACGACGCTACAAAAAGACAATGAAGTGAGGGATTTGCAAGCGCGACTCCAGGCTGGGGCCATGCAGCGCCAGCTGGCCGTGAATGAAGCGGTGAGCTCCGTGAAGAAACAACGGGATGCACTTCAGAGCGGGTTGAAGGAAGCTGAACTGAAGCATCAACTGGAATCTCAATCACTGAAGGACCGCTACGAAGCCCAGCTTAATGATCGGGATCAGGCCATTGAACGCTTGCGCGACATGAAAGCGCGGCTCTCCACCAAAATGGTAGGAGAAACCCTTGAACAACACTGCGAAACCGAGTTTAACAGGATTCGTGCAGCTGCTTTTCCGAAAGCCTATTTCGAAAAAGACAACGACGCGCGCAGTGGGAGCAAGGGTGATTACATCTTCCGCGACCAAGACAACCTCAACAACGAAATCATCTCGATCATGTTTGAGATGAAAAATGAGGCCAATACAACGGCAACAAAGAAGAAGAATGAAGACTTTCTCAAAGAACTAGACAAAGACAGAAACGAAAAAAATTGTGAGTACGCGGTGCTCGTCTCCCTGCTTGAGCCTGAAAATGAGCTTTATAATGCAGGGATCCTCGATGTGTCTCATCGCTTCCCGAAGACCTACGTCATTCGCCCACAATTCTTCATTCCATTCATCACATTGCTCCGCAATGCAGCCATGAAATCTCTGGAATACAAGGCTGAACTAGCTCTGGTTAAAGCCCAGAACATCGATGTAACCAACTTCGAGAACGACCTGGAAACCTTTAAAACAGCTTTCTCACGCAATTACGACCTCGCCTCCAGACGCTTCCAAACGGCAGTAGATGAAATCGATAAGTCGATCGATCACCTCCAGAAAACCAAGGACGCCCTGATGGGTGCTGATCGAAACCTGCGGCTCGCTAATGATAAGGCACAGGATGTGACCATCAAAAAGTTGACCCGACGCAATCCAACGATGGCTGCCAAGTTCGCCGATTTAAACGACCCAACTGATCAAAAATCCGCCTAAGCGATGCCCTCCAGTGCACGCAACCGCATCGGCGAGGTTTACGGCAGACTCACCGTGGTGCGCGCATCCGAACGGCGAACCAAAGCAGGAAACGCCTTTTGAGGGTGCCGCTGCAAGCCCAAGCCTACCATGAATGCCTGTGAAAACTGTGCCCGCGAACTTCAAATTGAAGGAGTATATCGCAAAAACGATCGCGAGGAAAAATAACAGCGACAGACAGCGCTTGAAGCCAGATCACAGCTGAAGGGTCAAGTGCCTGAAGGCTGGCCTTCTCTACCGCTTACCGATGCCCACACGCGAGAGCTGGGACAAAAACTCTTTTTCCGTGGCACAACTTGTCTGCGTGGACACTTAGCTCCTTACCGGATCAACGGCGGTTGTCAGGCTTGTTCCGGTCAGACTCCATCCGCGGCAGATTCGCCATCAACCAAGCCCAGAGAGTCATAACGACGGCACCAAAGGTCAACATCGCCAGGAGCTTGGCTTCCATTCAGAGGAAATCGAAATCGTCTTCCGAATCACCGGAAAATGCATTCATCCCGAGAGCAGAAAAGGGCACAAACACGGCTGCCATCACAAGTATTTCCACGGGCTTGAGAACAGCCAACTGAACCTAACGGGTTTAACTTTACAAAAAGTCATCAGAACTACCGTCCTGCTGGAGTGAGTTCAAATACTCATTTCTGATCCAGGCATAGGCATTTCACTACGTTGTCAGCTCAGACGGTCGAATCAGACTGAACTGAGTCGGACAACGACGATGCCAAAGGTGCTGAAGGCGGCCTCACAAACGATTCGCAATCTGCTCAAGCCGGCAGCTCAACACAGCTTCTCCGAAGACCGGCTCCGCAACGACCGGCAGAGCTACATCGCGATGACGCGGGCGCTGGTCGATGCCCAGCTCGAATGGCGTGATGTGGAGCTCATCTCACGCCTCTGGAAAGAAGTGGCAAAACGTGGCATGGATCACGGCCGGCTGCTTCACCTCATCTGCAGCGTTGAAGCTCATCACGATGATGAAGCCCTGCAGAATGCCGATACGGCCTATCTGCAGCTGGTTGATCCGAGCGATCCCTGAGGTGGAACTCTTCAGAGCTCGAACAGAGCCTCCAGCAGCATAGCGGGATGGGTCGACGCCCCTGCCGTGCTGCGTTCCAGCTGAACGGCCATGACGCAGTGGGCCAGGAATCGAACGGCCGAAAGAACAGCCAGACCAATGCACAGGGGGCAGTGCGTGAAGGTCAAGACAGGTGCCTACCGGAGTGATGGACCCATCCCAAAGCAGAAGCTGGGACGCGCCACGATCTCTTCAACAAGCGTTATGCAAGAGACTCAACCCACGGCAGGCGGGTGGTGAATGGGGGAGAGGGGGCTGGTAAAGTTGTCCTTTATTGCTCTCTTTCGGGGAACGGATGAGTCAGGTCACAGTCGGCGAAAACGAAGGTATTGAATCCGCGTTGCGCCGCTTCAAGCGCTCGGTCGCCAAAGCCGGCATCTTTTCTGATCTGCGTCGGATCCGTCACCACGAGACTCCCGTTGAGAAATACAAGCGCAAACTGAAGCAGCGTTCACGCAACCGTCGTCGCTGAGCTGGCACTTTAATTACAAAAAAAACAGGCCCGAAAGCCCGGTTTTTTTTTGTGCCCGTTCGTCGCTCAAAAATGATTAAGGGCGCAATGTCACGGTGCGCTCTTGTTTTCGCCAGACTTCACAAATACTTAAGACGACCAAGACCAGCCGATGATGTTGATCAATCCTTTTTGCCCAATCAGCGCGGCAAAAATCGCTGGCTTGAAGACCACCGTGGTCTTGCTGTTGGTGATGTTGATGAAGTCGAAATTGCTGCGGATCAAGATGTCCCTCCTGGGTTCTGTTCTTGGATTCGCCATGTTGGTGGGATTTCTGTTGACCACAGGCCTGCTGACCGTGATCACTGGCGGAGCCGTTGCTTACGCCGCCATGCAAAACCAGAACAACTGAGTCGTGCGCAATCGTCTCCCTTTGTTAAGCGGACTTGCACTGGCAACTCTCGGGGTTTCAGGTCTTGCCGGCGGTGGTTTGCTTTGGAATTTTCAGGGCCGCAGCCTGGGGCTTGGCGGCACCGTTACAGCATTGGTTCTGCTGGGAATCAGCTTCGTTCTGCTGCGGCCTGAACCGCAACTTGCACCCGTTGAAGTCCCTGAAATCAGCCAGCCGTTCAAGGTCAAAGCACCACAGGCATCCATCCTCGGCCTGATGCTGGCGGCCCTGGGCACTTTCGGCATGGCGGGGTCGGGGTTGCTGTGGAACTTTCAGGGTCTGGCGTTTGGACTCACCGGCACCCTCACTGCCGCCGTTGCTCTTTTGCTGAGTCTGGTTTTTCTGTGGCCACTCGGCCCATCCAAGGCCGCCAACCAACCTGTTTCCCCCGCTGCAGTTACCGCCAGCACCTCGGAAACAGAACGGGTTGAATTGATCGAAACCGTTTTGCAAAGCGCACCTTCCGCACAAACCACAGCAGAAGCCATTGCCGAACTGTTGGCAGCTGAACAGAAAGAACGTCCAGAACCGAAATTGATAAATTTCGCTCCGTTGAATCTTTTGCCGGGCCAAAGCATGCCCACAAGGACTCGCCGCGGTGGAAGCGCTCTCGGCCGTTATCGCTCAATGGCTAACGACTTGTTCAAGGGCTGAAGTCTCTCCAGATATTGCGGATCTGTCAATGCCAGGGAGTGATGTTGAGATCACGGCGTTGATCAGATTCTCTAGGGTTCATCAACACTGAATCCAGCCTCTTCCATGTCCCGTCTCAGACGACGGGTTACAGGTATGAGTGCGATTGAAAGCATTAACGCGGCAAGAAGAAGAAAGGGAAGTAACGACAGTAACCAAATGGTGGCCATCACAGTGACTGCCCCCACCATGACCGTCTTCAACCATCGCGGCAGAGTTCTGCTCCGTTGACCTGGAAGGTGCTTCATGGCTCAGGACAATCCATTCGCTCTTGAAAAATCCGCTGGAGTTCACGCTGAAACGCCGTTGCGCTGAGAGGTTCTTCCAAGTGCCTGCGTTGGTTACACCGAAGCACAGCTCCAATCCAACAAACCTGCAGAACAATCAACAGCGAAGCGATGATCAGAACCGGAGATTCAGCATCATCCCACTGCATCTCAGCTCAATAACTGGATTGAGGCAGGGTAAAGCCTGACTGCATATGACCAACATCAAGCATCACGTAGGTTAACAAAATCAACACTGCTGCAATACCTGCCCCTGCAGCAACCTTCGCCAATGAACGGCCAATCATCTCGAGCAGGTTGACCTCTTTCATCGCGTTAATCCAACTTTTACGATTCTGACGTGTCTTTGCCCCATACCGTCGCCAGCCATGAAAAAAGCCCCGCAATTGCGAGGCTTTTTCACGTACTCACGCTGATGTTCAGCGACTGGCCACGGCCTCTTCCAGAACAACAGACTTGCCATCGGCGAAATCTGCGTTTTCCGCAGCAGAAAATTGCATGTCGGGCTCAAGACGGCGGGCAATGAGCTCGTCTATGGAAAAGACGCCAGGGCCACAGGCGAGAACGGCCAAAGCAGCCGCGAAATAAAGCCCAAGCAGCTCAAGCAAGTAGATGTTGAAGCCTGCGGTGACGATGGCGTGATAGATGGCGACAGAAATTGTACCCGCCACTGATAAAGCTCCCATCCGCGTCAGCAACCCAGTGATCAACAACCAGCTACCGATCACTTCCGAGAACGCTGCGACGTATGAGAGAAGGATCGGGAAGGGAAGATGTAGAGGGCGAACGAATGCATCAGCAAAATTCTCGATGTTGGCGAACTTCTCATAACCGTGGTGAATCAACAGTGCGCCGGTGAACACCCGAAGCAGCAGCAGACCAAGATCACCAGCAATGGGGCGAGTAAGGATGGCGCGAATCACCACATGACACATCAACTACACACAACTTAAATAAGTTGTGTGTAGAAGCGCGGCTTCGTGCCTGGTAGGAGTCATAAATGAGTACTTCTACTCAGTCGTCGTACACAAGGCACTCGGGCTCATCGGGGTTCTGCTCGCAGAACAGCTCAAGAGGGGAGGGGTCATGGGGATCATCAGGAAATTCCTTCTTGTGATCCAACAGCCACTGCAGTTCTTCTGTGAGATGACGCACCTTGCCTTCGTTATGCTCAGACAGGGCCTTGAGGAACTCCTCCTGGTCCTTCTGGATGTGCTCGTCAATCGTTTTCATGACTGAAACTGTCATCTGGCTGACATTCGGTTGCTAGCGAAGACAGCCCCGATCGATCAGTCGGTAGATCTACCTTTATGGCCGAAACAACACAATAGTTCCGCTCCGGCGCCTATAACGTCCTGTGACACCTCAGTGGCCACTGGACGTTGTTTGAAGGAAAGTCAGGAAGCTAATCATGAGTGGATGCCATTTTCCGAACGCAGTGTTCTGGCGGGACTGCTTGTTCTTGCCGTAGGCGTGGTGGTGGGAATCGGGATTGGCTCAGCCAATGCTGTTGCCGCCCTGACCCAAGGGGCACCCAATGTTCTTCAAACGTGGTCGGGGGTGGTTGCCCTGCCGTGAAGATTGACTCGACATGCATTCGAACCTATTAGAAGCGGAGATCGGGTGAGTCGCGCGATGCTGTCAGATGAACAGCAGATTTTCAATCGTGGCAAGAAGTCACTGAGGCAATTCCTGAAACGGCTTCAACGATTTCTGTTCGGATAATCAACGCGTTCCAACACTGATATTCCCTGCGCCAATTAACTGTTCAAGGCGTGCAGTGAGTTTCCGTTCAGCGCGATCAAATCGATCCTGATTGCCGGCCACGTAGGCAAGCTCTTCATTGGTGATCACCTGGTGGGTGACGGCATCAAGGTAGATCTGAACCAGGGACATCCACATGGGCACCAACCGGCAGCCATCCTGGCAACACTTGAATGCAAACGGTGAATCTGGCCACGCGGAACTGAGCCATGGATCGAGAGATCATTCAGAGCCTGATCAAGCAATGCAGTTTGGGGCTGTTTGATCTGGCCTGTGCCGTGAGCGGACACCCAAGCTGGGATCTCAACCTACCTGTGGGGGTAATCGATGCACGACGCTCCAAACCGAAACTGATGGTGAGCGCCATCGGCACCATCAACTCAACCCTGAAGGCCTCATCCACCATTGCCCACCCATTAATGGTGCGCCTGTTCGAACGTTTCGAAGACGTGGGCCTGGAACAGGCGCTAACGGAAATGAAAAGCGGTGACGATGGAGAGGCGTTCTGCGAGGTCTGGCAGGCCTACAGGGATGAACGCCGTTGTGGTGATGCCCCGATGTGGAGTATCGAAGACGCCACGGCCTTTGTGGTGCAGTCCCGCGAAGCCCACGCTGACCGTGAGGTGGCCTGCGTTGCCATTCTTCCTGGAGATCCCCATCGCATCATCACGTTTTCAGTGCCCATCGCCTTCTTGACACGAGATTGAGCGCGTCCGAACTGCTGATGCAAATCGCCCTGCTGGGCATCGCCATTGGCGCCAATGCCCTCTCTGCACTGGCGGGAGGGGGAGCGGGACTGGTTCAACTGCCCGCACTCATCCTTCTCGGTCTTCCTTTCTCCATGGCACTGGCCACCCACAAGGTGGCCAGCGTTGCCCTGGGGCTAGGAGCGACGGGGCGTCATTGGTGTGCCAGTAGCCTTGACCTGAAACGCTCGGTGCTGGTGTTGGCTGCCGGTCTTCCAGGGGTGTTTATGGGGGCCAGCATGGTTCTTGCGCTTCCCGATCAAGTGGCCACCGCGAGCCTTGGTCTGCTGACCCTGGGGCTGGGGTTTTACTCAGCTCGGAAAGCGGATCTGGGTACGACCGACCAGCCCCGCCCGCTGACGGCCCGCACCGTCGGGTTTGGCAGCTGCGGGCTGTTCATCATTGGCATTCTCAACGGTTCACTCACCTCAGGCACGGGGTTGTTCGTCACCCTGTGGCTGGTGCGCTGGTTCGGGCTGAGCTATGCCAGAGCCGTCGCTCACACCCTGGTTCTGGTGGGCCTGGGATGGAATGGCACCGGGGCGCTGGTGCTGGGTTTGAGCGGTGAAATCCGTTGGGACTGGCTTCCTGCCCTGGTTCTCGGGTCGCTGATCGGAGGCTTCCTGGGAGCCCACTATTCCCTGGTGAAGGGAAGCCGCTTGGTCAAACGATCGTTCGAGATCTTGGCGCTACTGATGGGCGGATCACTCCTGATCCGGAGCTTCTGATTCGGTCTCTGCAAGAAAACGCCCCAAGAACCGCGTGGCCAACACCAACGTTGCGGCACCATAGGCGATGAACGTCACCGCCTGACCAGAGCTGGCCGTTTCGTAGACCTCACCCGTCAGCAGCATCCAGTCCATCAAGGACGCCACCGTCCCCCAGATCACCACCCAGACGGACACATAAGCAACACCGCGAAAGGTCCGATTCACAAGGCCATGGTTCGATCGGACACGACGCTAGGGGAAGCCGCTCGAACGAGGAAGGCCTGCGGCTCCCGTAATGTCGCTAATTGAACCGGTTGAGGGGATGCCGAAGAAACGCCGCAAGCTCAACAAGGAGATGGAAGAGGAGATGGCCGCCGCCAAGCGGAAGATTGAGCTGGTGGGCGCGCTGATCAACGACATCCGTGATGAGGACATTCAGGGTGAGTACCTCGGGGCCTTCACGCAAATTCGCAGCGCCGTGGTGAATCTGATCGCGAAGTACACAACGGACGGATTCTGCGAAGAAACCGAGGGCCTGCTGGCGCTCTACAAGGGACTGATTCAGCAGTTTGAAGAGGAGTACGAGCTCTGAACAGGCACCAAGGCAGCACAGCGTTTAGGTTCACTTCTCCCCGTGCCTTGCCATGGCCCTTCGAGAATCCAAACCTCAGGTATCCCCACTGCGCCTGAAGATCACCGTGTTGATTGCTGGCTTCGGGCCACTTCTCGCCATTGGCATCTGGCTTCAGTCGAAGGGTTTTTTCAACTGACGCTCTGCCCGGTTCCCGGCGTGAGCGGGGCCAAAACCATGACAGCTCAGATGGCCGCCGACTTCTGATTACAACACCAATGCTTCAACCCCCGCTGGACGCAGAACAGATCCGTGCCCTGTTCACCAAGCCTTACGGCACGCCCGGCCCCACAGCTGCGCAATGGAAGGCGGTCTACGCCGACGACGTGCATTTCACCGATCCAACCCAGGAACGGCAAGGAATTGACGCCTACATCCTTGCCCAGGACGGTCTGATGCAGCGCTGTGATGACGTTTTCCTGGAAACAGAATCGGTGGTGGTGAATGGTGAAACAGCCTTTGTTGAATGGCGCATGGGCCTCAAGATCAAAGGGATTGAATTCATCTACCCCGGCGCGACCCGGCTCAGCTTCAATCCAGACGGAAAGATCGGGGACCACCGTGATTACTTTGATTTCGTCGGCCCCACGTTTGCTCCCGTGCCCGTGATTGGTGGACTGGTGCGGTGGCTCTACAAACGGTTCGTTGTCTGAACCCCTGCCACAGGGCCATCTTTTGATCGGCCCCCCGGGCAGCGGAAAGTCCAGCCTTGCCGGGATCCTCGCTCCGTTGCTTCCCGCACGGGTGATCTCCAATGACGCTCTGAGGCAACATCTCTGGGGGAGTGAGAACGTGCAGGGCCCTTGGTCTGAACTTTCTCCATGGAGCCATCGACAGCGCCGTCGCTGCTGGCGACAACGTGCTTGTGGATGCCACCCATGCGCAACTCAACTGGCGCCAACGGTTGATGCACCGAAGCCTGGGGGCGCGACACATTCAATGGACTGGTTGGTGGTTGCAAACACCGTTGGATCAGTGCCTGGTCTGGAACCGCTCCCGCCAACGATCCGTTCCAGAGGCCATGATTCGTGCGATGCACTTCAGGCTGAGCAGCCCCCCAACAGGCCTGAACCCAGCGAAGGATTCACAAGCTTGTCCGCCTCAATCCCGCCGACTCGCACCTCAACGATCAGATCCAGCAGGCCATCCAAGCCATCCATCATCGATCGCCATGAAGAAAGGTGAGCAGGTCATGCACCCCCTATGGAGTCCCATCAACGTGATTCCAACCGCATCTGTGCCATGACGCTCGGCGAGCTCTTTCTCGAAGCAATGTCCACCGGCGTGATTACCAACGGCGAGATGGCGTGGGTGACCGCCCGGCAAGATCAATTCACACGAACTGAGGAAGCTGTTGTGCAACGGCTCGGCCGGTTAATCGATGAAGGCATGATTCAACTGGGTTGTCGCATGCCCATGGCCTGACTGAAGGCAGGGCTCTGATGACGCGCATATCTTGCTGCTACACCGGCGATCTGCACTGTTCAGCGGAACATGAGCCCTCCGGTGTGTCTTTAAGCACCGATGCTCCGCCTGATCATGACGGGCGAGGGGAAAGCTTCTCACCAACAGATTTATTGGCGACCGCCCTGGGCACTTGCATCTTGACCGTGATGGGAATCACGGCTAAACGCCGGAACTAGTCTGTCACCGCCGCAGAAGCATCTGTTGAGAAGATCATGACCCAAGCGGGCCGCGCAAGATCGAAACACTTCGGGTGTGGATCACACTGCCCAAAAAAGGCTTATCGGAGGAACAAATTCAGTTGTTTGGGCGTATTGTGAATGACTGCCCGGTGAAATGCAATTTGGAGCCATCCATGACAATTGATTTGATCTGGTGCTGATCATCCGCTTTTTTCGCAGGGCGGATTTAGAGCAGAAATAAGAAGAACAAGAGGAGGCACGGTGAGACTTCACTTCATACCGATTCATGTCTTCCGAGAAACCGCATCGGTGACGTTCTTTGATGCTGGGGTTCCTGAAAGCAATGGCACCGACGTGGTCGCACACCATGGCGCTGCCACGTCACCCCCCGACCAAGATGGTTCAGAGCAGTACTACGTGCACCGTCATCAGGTGGACAACAACCTTGTACTTGAGGGTTCTCGAACGTTCACGTTGCTCAATCCGGCCTGGGATCACCCACATCACATCATTCATTTGATCCGGGCGATGGGTGCTCTGCAAATCCCTATCGGAACCTATCACCGCTCCGTTTCCAGCAACGAAGGAAGCCTGGTTCTAAACCAGTCCATGCGTGATCACGGATTTGATTACAGAGCGGAATTCATCCCCGTAAGGATTGAAGAACGGGAGGATCTCCTTAAGGCAAAGGCAAGAGTTCCATGGATCTGGAGCTGGAAAGATGGGCACATCTGCAGAGACCACGACGCTTAGTGATGGTGCTTGCGTCGCCGTGAATGACGATGCATGCGCTTCACCAAGCGGCCGCTAACGGAACGATCTTCAGCACACTCGAGCTGATTCCAACGCCATCCCAGCCAAGACAGCGCCACGACGATGGCAATGGCGATCAACCAACCCACGAGGACAACAGCTCAAGAGAACAACTCAGAGGCAAAGACTGCTGGAGCACAGCTCTTCCTCATCACCAAGATGCGTCCGAACGCAGGTGGTGATGCACTCGCCATCATCGATCGAACAGGTGGTGATGCACTCCAGGCATGCCTCAACCGAATCCCAGGTTCCAGCCTGTTGTTGCTCCATAGCCTTCTCAACCAACTGAATACGTCGTAGGCCGCCAATCGATCACTGTCGCTGCTTCCGTAAAGAGGAGTGAAGGCGACAGGTTTCAACGTTGACCGTCCTGGTCAAGACTGAACTCAAGCAACGCTGCCGTGAGCAAGGTCTTCATCGACTGCAGGGCCTCCTGCTCTCTGGGATCTGGCCCCCCGGGCCATTTCTCAAGGTGAAAGCTCACCGAGCGGTGGAGCAGGCGAACAGCTTCAAGGTCCAGATCGAACTGGAGGGTGGGGCGAGGCTCACTCATGCACCCATTCTCCCCAACATCACGTTGACAGCTCACAAGGGAACAAGTAGTACATACTTATTGGCAAGATGCGTATGGGCATCGTCAATGCTCACCCGCCAAGCGCCTGGCCGCCGATGGGATCAGGGCAGCTCCGACCCAGCCGGTTCCTCATGGTGTGCCTGTGACCTGCCAGCACTTTCAGCACACCCTTGCTGAGGCAGGGGTCACCCAGCCAGCTTGCGCTCACCACCAACAACGCCTCCCCCAGGGAGCGCACCTCGATCACCGCTGCCACCAATGGATGCAGCGGCTTGAGAAGGAGATCGGCTGATGTCCTGAGGGAGCCTGATTCGCCCCCACACCCATCCCTCATAGCCAACACAGCAACAAAAAGCCCCCTCCGCGGAGGGGGCTTTTTGTTGCTGTGTTGGCTATGAGGGATG
>NZ_JBGKDP010000079.1:0-2145 GCF_042954245.1 Parasynechococcus sp. | reverse complement strand
TGGCTTGGCATTTCCACAGGTTCTCTCACCCCAGTGGCAATGGCCGCAGGCGTTTCTCGCAGAAAGCTTTTCAGCGCGTGCCGTTTCGCTTGAAGCTCACTGCAGAGAATGGCGCAGGCCTGTTCTGGCATGGTGTGGTCACCACATGTGAACACATCAACAGCGGCGTAGCCGGATTCAGGCCAGGTGTGGATGGAAATGTGGGATTCCGCCAGCAGGGCCAGGCCCGTGACGCCCTGGGGTTGAAATTGATGGATGATCAGGCTCAGCAGCGTCGCACCAGCGCCTTTGGCCGCTGAGGTGATCGTTGTGCGGATGAATGTTTCGTCGTCGAGCCGGCTCGGGTTGCAGTCGTAGAGCTCGAGAATGCAGTGTTTACCGACCATGTCGGTGGAAGGAATCTCAGGTGCCCCCCATCCCGGGTTGGGATGCAGTTCAGAGAGGGTTTGCTCCATCAGGCGATGAGAGAAAAACAAGTCCGCCACCCTATCTGATCTGCAGATTGGGTCTCAGTTCTCTTGCTCCGAGAATTTGGGCCTGCTGCTGCCATCCGCCGCCAAAGCCTTCGAGGTGAGTGGCGCTCACCAGGCATTGATGCGATTCGCTCACAGCTTCGAGCAGGAGCTGCTGGCGGGTGGGATCCAGTTCGGCAAGCACGTCATCGAGAAGCAGCAGTGGTGGCTCCCCACACAGCTGGGTCACCAGCTCCAGTTCGGCGAGCTTCAGGCCCAGCACCAGCGACCGCTGTTGGCCTGCTGAAGCAAACCGTCGTGCTGGGCTGCTTCCTAGCAGCAGGGCGATCTCATCCCGGTGCGGGCCCACACGGCAGCTACCGAGCCGTTCCTCTTCCTCCCGTTGTTCGCGCATCTGCTCCTCGATGGCGAGTCGCCAGGGTTCTTCGGCATCCTCCCCATCGAGCCGGCTGCCGGGTCTGTAGTGCAGTTCCAAGGCTTCTGTGCCCCCGCTGAGGTGGGTCTGCCAGCGCTGGGCGATCGGTTCCAGCCGATGCAGGGCCCGTTGTCGCCGCCGGTGAATCCGGGTGCTCACCAGCGCCATCTGAACGTCAAACGCGTCGAGCAGTGCGTGGCGTTCGGCACTAGAGATCTGCCTCTGGCGCCAGAGCTGGCTGCGCTGTCGCAACAACCGGTTCAGCCGTGCCACCAGATCGGCATACACTGGCTCAAGCTGCAGCACCACCCGGTCCAGCCACTGACGGCGTAGGGCGGGTTCGCCCCGCACCAGATCAAGATCGAGGGCACTAAACCCGATGCAGCGCAGTGGCCCAATCAGGTCGAGCTGCCGATCCAGCAGCTTTCCGTTTCGTCTGGCCTGACGACCTCCCTGGCGCCGCAGTTCCAGTTCCAGGCGATCACCATCCCCCACGTCGGCCCGGATCAGGGCCTGGGGTGTGCCCCACTGAATCAGGTCCCGATCATTGCTGCAGCGATGGGAACGTAAGCTGCCCAGCAGCTCAACCGCTTCGAGCAGGTTGGACTTACCAATGCCATTGGGCCCGATCACCAGCAGGCGTGGCTGCGTCAGTTCCAGCTGCAGAACGGTGTGGTTCCGGAAGCCCTGCAGTTGAAGCCTGTGGAGCCGGATGGGTGCTGGGGCGACCAGTGAGTAAGGTACCTGTATCGGGACGGTTGCCGCTCGATATCACTGCGGCTTAACGCCGATCAGTGGGCATGTAGCTCAGTTGGATAGAGCATCAGATTCCGGTTCTGAGGGTCGGGGGTTCAAGTCCCTCCATGCTCGTGTTGATCCTTACGTCTCAGCTCAGGCTGAGTCCCATGGCGCGGATGCCATTGGGATCAATCAGGAAACCTTGCTGTTTGAGCGCTTCCAACGCATCTGCAGGTGCCGAAATTGAGAGGCTGCAGCCGGGCAGATCCCGGCGAAGGATTTGCAGGGCACGGTGCACCAGAACGGCAAAAAGGGCCGCTTGGTTCGGTCCGGGTTTGGCGGCCAGGTTCCAAAGGTTGGCGTTGAGGGCCAGATCACTGGTGGCCCGCACAAATCCGATCAGTTCTCCAGTCGACTCATCCAGGATGCTGATCTGCCACAGGCTGCGCTGAAGGGCGAGCTCCCAGCGCTCCTCAGGGTGGGTTGATTCCCTGCAGGACATCAGCAGGTTGTTGAGCT
>NZ_JBGKDP010000078.1:0-2691 GCF_042954245.1 Parasynechococcus sp. | reverse complement strand
CTTCCGATCTCATCCATGGCAGCAGCCGTTCGTGCGGCATTCCAGCCCACGGTGCCGGCGCCGAGCACCACCACCCGGGCCGGTTGCACGCCGGTGCAGCCCCCCATCAACACGCCTCGGCCGCCATGTGGTTTCTCCAGCAGGTGAGCTCCCACCTGGGCTGCCAAGCGCCCCGCGATTTCGCTCATGGGTGCCAGCAACGGCAGGCTGCCGTTCTCTAGCTGCACGGTTTCATAGGCGATGGCGGCGGTGCCTGCCTCAAGCAGGGCCTCGCCAACGCTGGGATAAGCCGCCAGGTGCAGGTAGGTGAACAGCACCATGTCCCTCCGCAGGTAGGCAAATTCCTCCGCCTGTGGTTCCTTCACCTTCACCACCAAATGGGCTCCCCAGGCCTCGTCGCGGCTCACCAGTTGGGCACCGGCGACGGCGAAGGCGTCGTCACCGATTCCCGCTCCATCCCCTGCTCCGGTTTCGATGCGTACCTCCAAGCCCTGACTCACCAGCTCCCGCACCGCGTCGGGAGTCAGCGCCACGCGCTGCTCATCGAGCTTGATCTCCTTCGGCACACCGATGCTGGCCATCGGGGCCGAGAGAACGGAGGCTGCCATGGCGGCTTCAAGGGGATCCCTTCAATCTGGCTCCGCCGCGCGCAACCCGCCACATCTCAAGGGTGGGACTGCTTTAGGCCGCTGCAATGGGCAACCGCCAGCCGCTACCAAAGGCCTGGGGGCTCACCTTGAGCAAGGGTGCCGATTGGCGTCGCTTGAACTCGGCCCGTTTCAGCAACCGCTCCACCCGCTCCACCAGGGCGGGATCGTGGCCGCCGGCCAGCAGGGTTGGTCCGGACTGGCGCTCCTGGATCAGAGCTTTGAGCAGGGTATCCAGGGCGTCGTAGTCGGGCAGGGAGTCGCTGTCTTTCTGGTTGGGCCTCAGCTCGGCGCTGGGGGGTTTGCGTCGAATCGCTTCCCCCACCATATCCCCTTGCTTCGGTAGCCCCAGCGCCTGGCGGCAGTTCCGGGCCCCGTCGCTGTCGAGCCAGTCGCACAGGGAAACCACGCTAGTTTTGTAGAGATCGCCAATCACCGCAAGCCCGCCGTTCATGTCCCCATAGAGGGTGCAGTAACCCACGGCCAGCTCGGATTTGTTGCCGGTGGTGAGCAGAAGTTGGCCCTGCTGGTTGGCCACGGCCATCAGCAGTGTGCCGCGAATGCGTGATTGCAGATTTTCTGCCGTCACGCCCTGGGGCGTTTCCCCCAGCGGTGCGGTAAGGGCCTGATCATAGCCCTCCATCAGGCCGGCGATGGGGACTGTGTTGGTCTGCATCCCCAACCGTTCGGCTAAGGCCAGGGCATCGTCAATGGATCCTGAGGAGCTCCAGGGGGAGGGCATCAACAGCGCTGAGACCTCCTCGTTCCCCAGGGCTGCGGTGGCGATCACGGCCACCAGCGCTGAGTCGATGCCGCCGCTTAACCCCAGCAATGCCTTTTTGAACCCGCATTTCCGGGCGTAGTCACGCACCCCAAGCACGAGGGCGCGGAAGAGCTGCTCCAGGGGATCCATTGGCTGGATTTGGATCGGGGTGGGATGGCCGCTGTCCCAGAGCGCCAGGTGCTCCTCACAAACGGGAAGCTCCAGTTGCACGGCGCCATCGGCTCCCACCACAAAACTGGCCCCGTCGAACACCAGCTCGTCGTTGCCCCCCACTTGATTGAGGTAGATCAGTGGGCAATTGAGGCGTCGCGCCGCCGCCGCCGCCAACTGTTGGCGCAAGGCTGGCTTGGCGGCATCGAAGGGGGAGGCCGCCAGATTGATCACCAGATCCGGCTGTTCGGGGATCAGTTGATCGATGGGATCCGGTCCGTCCAGGCGCTCGCGCTGCAGGCCGTCATCCACCCAGAGGTCTTCGCAGATGGTGAGGCCCAGTCGCTTTCCGTTGGGCAGGGTGAGTAGACAGGGCCCATCGCCGGGGCGGAAGTAGCGCCGCTCATCAAAGACGTCGTAACTGGGCAGCAGCTGTTTCTGGGCAATCGGCCGCCAGCCCAGGCGATTCACCAGCACCACACCGTTGTGCAGCCGTGGACTGCGGGCATCTGATGCAGGCAGCGCAGCTCCCACCAACAGGGTGACGCTGCTGTTGAGTTGGTTCACCAGCCACTGCAGCACCGTGTTCTGCTGTTGGAGGCGGCTGGGCTCGAGCAACTGGTCCCGAGGGGGATACCCCCAGAGGGAGAGTTCAGGGGTGAGCACCAGCTCAACAGTCTGCTCTTCTGCCTTGCGCACGGCCTCCAGAATCCGCTTCGCGTTGCCCTCGAAGTCGCCGACCACGGGGTTGAGTTGGGCCAGGGCGATGCGCATCAGCAGAAGCTCCCCGAAAGGCCATAAAGATTGTGCTGGAGCAACAGTGGCCACACCGCTTCAGGGATCTGAGCTTCATTCGGTTGCTGGCGCAGTTGCGAACTGGCGGTGGCGGGAACCTCCAGATCCAGCAGTTCCACCCGCGCTCCCAGATCGCGCAGGGCTTGCAGCGTGGCGTCCTCGAGGGGCCAACCCTTGCGGGGGGCGATTGCCAAGCGGCACTGCAGCAGCCAGCAATCGCTCTGTTTCCAGCGGGGGATCTGGCCGGCGAGATCGCTGCCCACCACAAACACCAGCTCCTGATCAGGCCAATGCTGGGCGGCCCGTTGCAGGGTG
>NZ_JBGKDP010000077.1:0-8489 GCF_042954245.1 Parasynechococcus sp. | reverse complement strand
GCCGTTTGCAGAGCCCGACGGTAGGGACTCGAGAGCAGGCGATCCAACCGCAGCCCCCGTTGCACCAGGGCCGCCATCACCAGCTGTGTTCGCTGACGGCCTGCGGCGGTCAAGGGGCGATCCGGGTGGTCCTGGCTCGCCTGGCGGACTCCGGCGATGCCATGCCGCAACAGAACCAGGTCAGCCGAGTTCGAGCCGGGCATGCAACGGAATCTCGGTGCTGCTCTGCTCCTGACGATCAACGTCGATGGCCACCGCCAGGCCGTGGACCTGATCCTGGAGGGGCCGCCCCGCCATCACCTGCAGCAGGGCCCAGGGCCGCCATTGCCCCAACAGTGCGCGGGCGGGCTCATCCGCCAGCAGTAGCGCCTGCGCCGGTTGGGAGGACGGTGTGAGCTCCTGCCACTGGTTCAAGCGAGGCTGGAGGGCACGCCTGTTCTGGCGCTGCGACAACGCCATCAAGGACTCCCCCCACCAGTTCAGCGCAGACGAGCGAACCTGAGCCACAGCCAATTGAGCATCCACGCCCGGCTGGCGTCCCCGCTGGCGCACCAGCCGCGTCCACACGCTCAACACCTCTCCATCGCCCTCCAACTCAGCACGGGTCAGGCCCTGCTCCTGCAAACGCGCATCCACCGCATCCCTGGCGGGGCTTTGCGGTCGGGTGGCCAGAAGCCACCCCTCGGGCTGGTCCTGCCAGAGGAGAGGGCCGTCATCGGCCCCAACAACAGCATCTGCCGCCGGCTGACCCGCCAAGTGCTGCTCCAACACCGGACCGAACCATTGGGCCAGCGGATGGCTTTCGCTGGGATCCAACAAACGGGCTGGACTCTGCAGCTGAGCCAGCCAGCGGGCATGGCCGCCGGCCGAAGCGGTCAGATCCGTGAGACCAGGCCAGGGGTCGGTGCCAAGGGCTTGCCGGAACCCGAGTCGCCCATCCACCGCCAGGGTTGAACCCTCCGGTCGCAGTGACGCCACGAGTCCGCTCAGATCGTCCCGTTGGGCCACCAGCTCCGGCACCTGCAACCAATGCTCAAGGGCGTGGGGAGATGCCGTCAGCAAAGCCACGCCCTCGCCGAGCTCAGCCACCTGACGCTGCAGGCGTTGATCCCCTAGCTGATGTTGATCCGGAAGCTGGGAGACATCGAGGGCCTGCTCCAGCACACCCCGGCCCGAGGCCACAAGGATCAGATCGTCGTCAATCAAGGCCGTGGCCAGAGGTTGGGGGTCTTGCCCCACCAATGCTCCCTGGCCGCTAATCACACCGATGCCGCGGTAACTACTGATCTGCAGGTCGGTGCCCGCCAGGCTGCGGATCTGCCAAAACCTTTGCAGAAAGCGCTGGGCGCCGTCGTCATCCCGACTGGTCAAAGCCAACACCCAGCCGGTGTTGGAGTCCCCATCGGTGAGGGTGAGACTGACCTCCTCACCAAGCCAAGGCTCTAGCTCAAGACCGAACTGCAGACCCGCCAAGGCAAAGACGCCTTCGCGCCACTGCCGAGCGCCATCACGGGCATCGCGGCGTTGGGAGGCAGGAGCAACGGCCTGGGCATAGGCCGGCAACCGTCCGGGATCGGCCAGCCAATGGACGGACAAATCAGCATCCCGGGGCACAAACCGGGCCGCCCGGGGCAGATGCAACGGCTGCTCTACAAGCTGCAGGGGACTCTGGCGGTTCATGGCCCAGAGCAGGCCAACGGCCAGCAAAAGCAGCGACAGCAGCACAGCGCCGGCAGCTCTGAGGAAGGGGAGGGCCTTCATGGGCCGGCGGTCTCGGGTCGCCTCATCTTTGTCCATCACCGCAGAATGGCGCCATGGGCCAATCCCAACAACCACAACTAATCCAAGCCTCTGAACTGCAGCAATGGCTGCAAAGCGAGCGACCTTCACCGCAACTGGTGGATGTGCGCGAGGAGGCTGAACTTGCGATCGCTGCCTTCCCAGGTCAGGTGCTGCACCGCCCCCTGAGCCAATCCAATGCATGGCTTGGAACACTGCAGGCCGACCTCAAACCCGATCAACCCGTCGTGGTGGTTTGTCATGCCGGTGTGCGCAGCTACCACTTCGGCCTGTGGCTGCTGGACCAACCCTGGGGCCTTGAGGTGTGGAACCTTGAGGGAGGCATTGATGCCTGGAGCCTTCAGGTGGATCCCAGAGTTCCCCGCTACTGATGAGCAAGCCCCTGTCCCTTCGGCAAGAACAGGTGCTTCAGGCGACGGTGCACCACTACGTCGACACGATGGAGCCGGTGGGCAGCCGCACCCTGGTGCAACGCTTCGGCATCCCCGCCAGCTCCGCCACCGTTCGCTCCGCCATGGGGACGCTTGAGCGCCGAGGACTGCTGCATCAACCACACACATCCGCCGGACGCGTTCCCAGTCCGATGGGATACCGGCACTACGTGGATGCGCTGCTGCCGGAACCTGGCATCGCCGTTCAACACCTGGAACGGGAGCTCACCGGCCTCAGTCTTCGTTGGGCCGGTTTGGACGACCTGCTGATGCATCTGACCCGGCGGCTGACGGATTTCACCGGTCTGATGAGCCTGATCACTCAACCGCAGCAGGAGAACCGCCAACTGGAGACGATCCGTCTGGTGCCCAGCGGTGATCGACTGCTGGTGATGCTGGTGGAAGCCAATGGCCGCGTCAGCCACGTCAACCTGCGTCTGCCCCACGGGGCTGAAGCCGAACTCACCACGATGGAACGCTGGGCGGCGGCCCAGCTCGAGCAGGGCGACCTGAACTGGGAAGCACTGCCCAGGCAGCTGCAACGCAGCGGCGCTGTGCTGCGCAACGCCCTTGAGCAACCCACCCCCGCCAAATCCACACAGGTGGTGGTGCATGGCCTCTCAAGGCTGGTGAGCGAACCGGAATTTGAAAGCACCTCCAGCCTTCGGCCGCTGCTGGAATTGATCGATGACCAACCCGCCACCTTGATCAGCCGCGGTGAATCCGCACGGGTGTGGATCGGTGACGAACATCCGCAGCCAGCCCTGGAGGCCTGTGCCGTGGTTCAGGCCCCTTACCGCTGCAACGAGGGACTGGGCCATGTGGCCCTGGTGGGCCCGATGCGGATGGCGTATGCCACGGCACGAGCGGCCGTGCAGCGGGTGGCACGCCACCTGGAATTGCTGCTGGCCTGAAGCCCGAACGTCAGAGCTGATCCCCCAGCTTCTCCGCCACGGTGTTGACGTCCTTATCACCGCGGCCGGAGCAATTGATCACCACTTCCGTGCCATCGGCCAGGGTGGGGCAAAGCTGCTCAAGCCAGGCGAAGGCGTGGGCGGTTTCCAGGGCCGGAATGATGCCCTCAAGCTCACTCACCAGGCGCAGGGCATCGAGGGCCTGTTGGTCGGTGACTGCGGCGTACTCAGCACGCCCGATCTCCCGCAGGTAGCTGTGCTCCGGCCCCACTCCGGGGTAATCGAGACCTGCACTGATGGAGTGGGCCTCCATCACTTGGCCATCGCCGTCCTGCAGCAGCAGGCTCATGGCGCCGTGCAACACACCGGCACGACCCTCGGTGATCGTCGCAGCGTGGCGACTGGTGGCCACACCATCACCAGCGGCCTCAACACCGATCAGACGCACAGACGTGTCCTGAACAAAGGGATGGAACAGGCCCATGGCATTGGAGCCACCGCCAACGCAGGCCATCAGCACATCGGGCAGCCGACCGAAGGCTTCCTGACACTGCTGCTTGGACTCTTCGCCGATCACGGCATGGAAATCCCGCACCAACATCGGATAAGGGTGCGGACCAGCGACGGATCCAAGGATGTAGTGGGTGGTCTCGACGTTGGTCACCCAGTCGCGAATCGCTTCACTGGTGGCGTCCTTAAGGGTGGCGGTGCCAGCCGTCACAGGTTGCACCGTGGCGCTCAGCAGACGCATGCGGAAGACGTTGAGGGCCTGACGGCGCATGTCTTCCGCACCCATGTAGATCACGCACTCCAGACCGAAGCGGGCACAGACCGTGGCCGTCGCGACGCCGTGCTGCCCCGCCCCGGTCTCGGCAATGATCCGCTTCTTGCCCATACGCAGGGCCAGCAGGGCCTGCCCCAGGGCGTTGTTGATCTTGTGGGCACCGGTGTGGTTAAGATCTTCTCGCTTCAGCCAGATACGGGGGCCACCGTCGGCGCGGCGATAGTGGGCGGTGAGACGCTCGGCCTCATACAAGGGTGTCGCCCGGCCGACGTAGTTCTTCAGCAAGCGATTGAGCTCAGCGGTGAAGGCAGGATCATTCCAGGCCTGAGCCGCCGCTTGCTCCAGTTCTGCCAACGCAAGCATCAAGGTCTCGGGCACGTACTGGCCGCCGAATCTTCCAAAGCGACCGTGAGCTCCGGGGCGCACTGCTGGCTGCAGGCTGGAAGGATCCGGAGTGCTGGCGTTGGGCAGGGTACTGGTCACGGATCCACGGCGGAGCGTCGGCTCAGCGTAAGCAGGCGGTCACGCCATGGGGCGCCGCATGGGCGGTCATCGACAATGCAACCCGATTGCGACGGGTGGATGCCGAAGGGAGGCTGGCAGGAATTCAGCAGTGCCGAGAGCCTGCAGCGACCGAGCGGACCTGCGGCGGAGCCCACAGCCAAGGCGCAGCAAATGGTCCGGGTGCAGCCCACCCGCGGTGGCAAAGGTGGCAAAACCGTGACGGTCATCCGGGGCCTTGAGCTGGATGCTGCGGGCTTCAAGGCGCTGCTGAAGAAGCTCAAAACACGAATCGGCAGTGGCGGTACCGCCAAGGACGGCGTGATCGAACTGCAAGGAGATCAGATGGATCTGGCGCTCGAGCTGCTCAGCAAGGAGGGATACCGGCCGAAACGGGCTGGGGGTTAAGAGAGAATGATCACCACTTCATGCCGTGGCCATGACCGCCAGCCCCACCTACGGAGAGCTCACCAACAAGGATGCTTCCACCAACATCGCCTGGCATGAGGCCTCCGTGAGCCGCGACGAGCGCTCGAAGCAGCGCGGTCACGGCAGCACCATTCTTTGGTTCACCGGACTCTCCGGCTCTGGCAAGAGTACCCTAGCCAATGCCGTCAACGCAGCCCTGTTTGAGCGGGGACTCGCCACCTATGTGCTGGATGGAGATAACATCCGCCACGGCCTCTGCAAAGACCTGGGCTTCTCCGATGCCGACCGTGAGGAGAACATCCGCCGCATCGGCGAAGTGGCCAAGCTGTTCCTGGGTGCGGGCATGATCGTGCTGACCGCCTTTGTTTCGCCCTTCCGCACTGACCGGGACAAGGCCCGGGACCTGGTGGAGGACGGTGACTTCCTTGAGGTGTTCTGCGCCGCTGATCTCGAGGTCTGCGAATCCCGCGACCCCAAAGGCCTCTACGCCAAAGCACGGGCGGGGCAGATCAAGGAATTCACCGGCATCTCCAGCCCCTACGAAGCACCGGAAACGCCCGAACTGAAGATCGACACCGGCAAGCAGAATCTGACCGACTCCGTGGAGTTGGTGATCAAAGCGCTCCAGGAGCGTGGGGTGATTCCGGCGGCCTGAGGTCGCCGTCGCCCGCCCTGGCGGCATCCGCCAGGGTTTTGATGCAACTGGCCACCGGCACCGCCAACAGCAGTCCCAGCAGATCCCCCACGCCATAGAGGGCGCCCACCCGGGCGCCAATGGGCAAGGCGATCAGCAACCAGGCCGGTTGCAAACCCACGATGCTGCCCATCAGCCGCGGTTGGATCACCTGATCCACGATCTGACCGACAACGATCGCCGCGGCGAGCAGCTCAAGGCCTGTGCGGGGGTCCTGAACCGCCAGCACCGCACTTACCGAGACGATCGACACGGCACTGGCATAGGGCACCAGGGTGGTGAAGCCGATCAGCACGGCGAACAACACGCCGTAGGGAATTTTCAGGGCGGTGAACACCAGAAGCTGACCGCCACTGAGGATCAGCGCCAACACCACCTGGCCGGCGAAATAGCCCCGAAAGGTGCGTTCGAGGGTCGTCTGCACCAAATCCCGCCAACGATCGGGCAGCCAACGGGCCAGACCATCGACGATCGGATCCGCCCCAAGCAGCAGGAAGACCGCCAGCACCAGCACGATCACCACATTGATCGTGGTGCCCACCGTGGCCCCCAACAGTCCCAACAGGCGCTGGCTCAGCTGCGTCGCCAGACGGCTGAACTGGGCTACCAGATCGCTGCTGAGGTCAGCGAAATCAGCCGGCAAGCCATGGTCCAGCGCCCAGAGCTGACCCCGATCGATCCACTGCTCTGCCGCCGTGAGCAGAGACGGCGAGGCACTGAGCAATTGACTGAGCTGCTCAATCAAGAGCGGCACCAAAGCCACAGCTGCCCAGACCAGAAGCCCCAGGGTCACTAGCACGATACTGACGATGGCCCAGGCTCGGGGAAGACCCCGTTGCGCGAGCCAGCGGCAGGGCAGGTCCAACAAAAAGGCGATCAAAGCCGCGGTGAGGAACAGCCCGGGGAATGGGGCAAACTGCACCAGCAAACGCTTCAGCACAAAAGCGTTTAAGCCCAGTACAGGCAGCAGAAGACCGAGTCGCAACCAGACCGGCCAGGGCGTCATCGAGACGATGACGCAAATCGATCAGTGCTGCTCAAGGGAGGCCGGCTTGGAGGCGGAACTGACGTAATGGCACCAAAAACTGAGCCAGGCGGCAATCCCGAGGAACTTGAATCCTTCCTCAAAGATCTGCACCGTCTCGTAGGAATTCGGCCACAGCCCCTGGAGGGCATCGGTCAGAACCGATAGGCCCAACAACACAACGGAGACCAGAAAGGTGTCACCACCGAAGCGCCGCAGGGGGCCATGGAAGCGGAACAACAGCAGCCCGGTGAAGAAGGCGTAGGTGATGTAAAGGAACGCCTCACCGAGGTAGCGGTCATGCACCAGGAACATGTCGTCCAGACAGAGCCAGAGCGAGAAGCCGCCCCCACAGAAGGCGAATTGACGGTTCAGAACAGAGCCCTGGATCTGTCGAGTGGACACCGCAAACAATGAAATAGCCGCCGCCGCCATCCAGAGCAGATAGCCCACGCTGGAGAGGAATCCTTCCCCCAGAGGCGCCTTGCAGGATTGGGCCAGGTCCATCAGCACCATCTTGGCGCTGATGCCCTCGGAGGCGCTCCAGACCAGGGCGACCGCATAGACGATGGCCGCCGGCACTACCGCCCAAAGCAGCGTGGAACGAACGGGAACACTCATGAATCCATCTGGGAGAGATAATCCGTGCTGCCCAGATCAACCAGGCGCGCATCCTTGGCCACCACAGCATCGTGAAGGCTGCTGCGGTAGGCCTCAAGTTTCTGGGCCAAGCCAGCATCGGCCACCGACAGGATCTGGGCCGCCAGCAAGCCGGCATTGAGGCCCCCACCGATGGCGACGGTGGCCACGGGAATCCCCCCCGGCATCTGCACGATTGAGTGAAGGGAATCGACCCCGGACAGCGCCCGGCTTTTCACCGGCACGCCGATCACGGGCAGTGTGGTGAGGGCAGACATCATACCGGGGAGATGGGCCGCCCCACCGGCACCGGCGACGATCACCCCAAATCCCTGATCCCGGGCCGCTTGAGCGAAGTTCACCATCTCCAAAGGGGTTCGATGGGCCGAGAGCACCCGAACCTGCACCTCCACTCCCAGCTCGCGCAGGATGGCGGCAGCGGGTTCCATGGTGGGCAAGTCAGAGTCACTTCCCATTACAACGGCAACTCGGGGGAGCACTAGCGGCACAACGCAGAGGGGCAAGACTGCCATCGTCTCCCCCCATGGGTGCCACGGCCAGTGTTGCGTTGATGCACCGGATCACCAACGTTCGTTTGCCTGGCCCCCTGTCTGGGGACGGAGATCAGCGCTATGCCGTCGACCTGGATGACCAGGGGCTGATCTGCCGCATTGACGCGATGGGCGCTGAGGCTCAACAGACGGATGAGGACTGGAACAGCGACTGGCTCAGCCCCCGGGGTGTTGACCTGCAGATCAACGGCGGATTGGGGCTGGCTTTCCCGGAACTGAGTGCGGCGAATTTGCCCCGATTAGAGAAGCTTCTCGAGTTGCTGTGGCGCGATGGGATCGAAGCAATCGCCCCGACCCTGGTGACCTGCGGCATCGCACCGCTGCGCCAGGCCCTAACCGTGCTGCGGCAGGCCCGGCTACATCACCGTCCAGGCCGTTGCCGGCTGCTGGGGGCCCATCTGGAGGGTCCCTTTCTGGCAGAGGCCCACCGCGGTGCCCATCCCCGTGAACACCTGGCCAAACCCAGCTTGGAGGCTCTCCGGGAACGAATCGGTGGGTTCGAAACGGAGATTGCCCTGGTCACCCTGGCCCCCGAACTGGACGAGGGCGCAGCGGTGATCGGGCGGCTGCGGGAGCTGGGCATCAGCGTGGCACTGGGCCACAGCGCCGCCAATGCCGAACAGGCCAGCGCCGGTTTCGATCAGGGGGTGGCCATGCTCACCCACGCTTTCAATGCCATGCCGGGCTTGCACCACCGGGCA
>NZ_JBGKDP010000076.1:0-3322 GCF_042954245.1 Parasynechococcus sp. | reverse complement strand
AGAACAACGCCGTCAAATACAACTTCTACCGGTTCAGCTGCGGTCGCGACCGCAGGCTCGACACTATCTGGGGCGACAACTCTCGCTCCGGTAACGCCTGGGTGAATTAGAGCTGCTGCAGCCTCAATCCTCTGCCGAGCGCTCGCGGGTGCGCGCACGGTCGCTCAGCCAGATAATCACCTGTGTGACCGTCCACGCGAGGGCGACACCCAGCAGGATCGAGAGCAGTGACTCCACAGCACAGCACGTGAGGACACCGACAAGTGCCGGATGCTCCTCAATATGCTGATCTGATCAAGGATTGCGTGGGGACTGTTGCGATCAGTCGCTTGCTTTGACGTCCTTGTCTTGGACTGGTTGTGTCGTGGCCTGAGGATTGGATGTTGCCTTGTTGGCCAAGGAGGCTTCTAGGCGCTGCAGCTGCGCTTCGCGCAAGGCATCAGAAATGCTGAGGGTGCGGTCAGTCATCGATTGGCGTTCTCGACAGCGGCAGGCTCAGGGCCTAGTACGATCGAAAGGGGGCCTACAGATCTGAATACTGATGAAATCTAGACGTCCAGGGAGCAACGTCCAGGGAGCAAAAGTACTTACTTCAGTGTCTGGCAACACGTCCGCGCCCAAACGCCAGCGCGATCTACGGCTTGCCAAACCATTGCCGCCGTGGCTGTGAGTACGGAAGTACTGATTCATGGGCGGCGTATGTCGGTTGACCACGGTGATTTCGCGGTGAAGGCGGAGGCTCCATTTCTCCATGTCCGCCCAAGGGTACTTTGTGATCGTTGGTGGAGACCAGCTCGATCAAGGGGATTGGCGGATGGGGCAGGTAGATCTTTTGCGAAGGAAGTGCTCGTCATCCCAGGCTCCCGTCTCTATTCCGGGTGGCTGATGTGGATACGGGCGTCATCAAGTGGATCAATGCCGACACGGTCTCGGATGTGATCTGGTCGATGGATGAATGGCCCATCAGTACGCCTGCTTCTGAGGAGCGTTGATCAAGGGGAAGAGGTATGTATCCATACGAACGACGCAAGCTTGACGGCTGCCCTATGAAGGCTGTGTAGCGGTTGCTACAAAACGTTCGCCCCCTTTGCACGGGCATAGGCACTCCACGCTACTGAACGGGGACTTGGATTTCTTCGAGGAACATCCAATGACGGTACTTCTCTATCGAGGTCACGCCTACGCAGCTGCGGCATCAGCACCCAAAACCTGCGTTGAGCTGACCTACCGACGCGAGCACTACAGCACCTGCCGGGAGGAGGTCGCGCGCGACGTGCACCCGACTCTTACCTATCGAGGCGTCTTTTACACCGAGTAGGCCGAAGTTCCTTTCAGGCCTTTCCCCTGCCTTTGGTGGTTTTTTGTTGGGCCGCTGGGTGAGTCGCCGGCCACGATCCAAGCGGGATTTCGTCATCGTATGAGCGAAACAGTCAAAGCCCGCCAGTGGGAACGGACCTCACCGCCATCGTGATCTCCTCGGTGTTTTTGGGGGTGGGATTTGTGATTGCCAAGTTCTTCCCCGAAGCCGCATTGTTGGCGGCGGTGTTCTTGGTGGGGCTGGCGATTCTCAACGTCGCCCTTGTCCTTGTGGCCTGATGCCCAAAAAAGGGGGGTGTTCCCTAGACCCCCCCGCGTTAGACGCATTGCTCCTTCACCGAAAGAAGCTCCCGAAGGATGGCTTGTGCTTGCTATGCCGGTCGTGGCCATCACGACAAAATGGTTCTGGTGTGAGGGACCCAAGACCAAAACCAAGAAAAAGGAGCCGTGCTCTGCGGACGTCCTCGTTGCGTTGACAGGGGTCGCACCATGGACATGTTCATAGTGAACTTTTTCATGGTAAACATCCGCGAGATGGTCAATACCCATCTGCTTGTCACATTTAAGCTGATCAATAGCGCTGTTCTGGTCGCGATCGCTCTCTTGACTCTCTGCGCTGCTGGTTCACTGCGCGAGATTTCGGGCAGGTCTGCTGCTCCAGCGATTGTTACCTGATCAAATCTGGTCGAATTCCTTAAGAAACCAACACTCAATCTGTTGAAAAGATTAAGCGCGGCAACTTGATTGATTCAGCAAGTTCTCAGTGAACAGACGGGTTTCCGGCCATCGACGAAGCTTCTACTCATGTTTACGATCAGGCGGCGAGAGGAGGATTGTATGTATTTGCTGACCATTAAGGATGGTCTTGGCACCCGTCACATTGGTCCCTATGCGTCTCCGAAGCATGCATCGGATGATCTAGATCGGGTTTTGGAAACTTGCTCCGAGCGAGCACGGTGGCAGATTCATGCACTTGAAACCCCAGACCGCTCCCTCGAATTGCAAGCGGTTGCTTCCTGATCGGGCGCGCCCTGATCATCCCTGACGTCGCCCAGGAAAGCCTCGGGGCAGCCCGCTGTCGATCATCAGGCCGATGCCGGCGTTGATGCAGATCAGGCTGAGGGTTCCGTACCAGAACCACGGACCTCCGTCCTGGCCCAACATCTGAACCACCTTGCGGCTCACCGCTTCGCCGAACAGGCAGAGGCCCACTGGGAGCAGCAGCACCCCCAGCTGTGCCTTGATGTACCAGCGCACCGGGGAGCAGCTCATGACTGGGCCAGCACCCAGTTCACCAGGGTGCGCACCCCGTAGCCGGTGGCACCAGCGGGATTGACCCCTTTGCCTTTGTCACTCCAGACCGGTCCGGCGATGTCGATGTGGGCCCAGGCGGTGTCTTTGGCCACGAACTCCTTGAGGAACAGGGCTGCTGTGATCGAACCACCGGGCCGCGGGCCGGTGTTCTTCATGTCGGCCAGCAACGACTTCAATCCATCCCTGTAGGACTGCCGCAGTGGCATGCGCCAGAGGCCTTCACCGCCCGTCTGAGCGGCGGCATCGAGGGCCTCTGCCAAGTTGTCATTGTTGGACCACAGCCCAGCCATCTCATCACCCAGGGCAATGACGCAGGCTCCGGTGAGGGTGGCTAGATCCACTACGGCATCGGGCTTCTGCTCACAGGCGTAGAGCAGCGCATCGGCGAGGGTGAGGCGGCCTTCGGCGTCGGTGTTGTTGATCTCAATCGTCATGCCGTTGGCAGCTGTGACGATGTCGCCGGGGTGGACAGCGGAGCCATTCACCATGTTTTCGCAGGAGGCCACCACCATGTGCACCTCCACGCCGGCCGGCTTGAGCTCAGCGATGCTGCGCATGGCACCGATTACAGCGGCACTGCCACCCATGTCGAACTTCATCATGTCGATCTGGGCCGTCCCCACCTTGAGGTTGTAACCGCCGGAATCGAAGGTGAGGCCTTTGCCCACCAGGGCAACGCGGCTTTTCACCT
>NZ_JBGKDP010000075.1:0-2752 GCF_042954245.1 Parasynechococcus sp. | reverse complement strand
CGCCGTCGCTGGGCGTGGTGGAGGCCCTACCCCGCGATGGAGCACCCATCCGTGCCGCGGTTCTAGTGCATCCCACTTACCAGGGCTATGCCAATGACCCAACGGCGGTGATTCAGCGGCTGCAGCAACAGGGCTGTTGCGTGCTGGTGGATGAAGCCCACGGCTGTCATTTCGCCGCTGGGGTGGATCACCCCCTCCCCCCCAGCGCCCTGCACTGTGGCGCTGATCTGGTGGTGCATTCCCTGCAGAAATCAGCTGCAGCACTGGCGCAAACGGCGGTGCTCTGGCTGCAGGGGGAGCGCCTGGATCCTGTGCGGGTGGAACGCAGCCTGGGCCTGCTGCAGACCACCAGCCCCAGTGCGCTGTTGCTGGCTTCCTGCGAAGAAGCTCTTCAACATTGGCAGCGCCGCAAGGGCCGCCAGCAATTGCTCCAGCGCCTGCAGGACGCTGAAGAGCTCGCCGAGGGCCTGCGGAACAGCGGCGTGCCTCTGCTGAACAACCAGGATCCGCTACGCCTGATCCTGCACACGGGCCAGGCGGGAATCACCGGCCTGGATGCCGACGATTGGTTTCTGCCCCGCGGGTGGGTGGGCGAATTGCCTGAACCAGCCACCCTCACCTTCTGCCTGGGACTGGCACGCCACAGAGGGCTGGAGCGCCAGATGCGACATCACTGGCAGAACCTGCTGCGGCACTTCCCCGATCGCGCTCCCTTGCCGGCGTTCGAAGCCCCACCGCTGCCACTCGTCACCACCACAGCGCAGTCACCAAGCCAGGCGTGGACAGCGGAGCATCGCCAGGTGGCGTTGAAGGACGCGGAGGGATACATTGCGGCTGAATTGCTGTGCCCTTACCCCCCTGGCATCCCCCTGCTGATTCCCGGCGAAAGGCTGGATCGCCAGCGACAGGGCTGGCTCGAGCGCCAGCAGCTGTTCTGGGGAGACCAGATTCCAGACGGACTGTCTGTGGTGAGCGGGGGCTGATCTGGGGCTGGAGAGGTTCCCTCAAGCCTCAAGATCACGACCAACAGCGATTGATACTGTGAATCCAGGACGCCTCCAATCAGCGTGATCCGTGAGGTTGTCCTCGATCAGAGCCAAGCGCCAGCGGCCCGAGCAGCACTGCACAAGCGGTTGATCAGTGGCCTGGGTGTGGGCGGCTTTGGCCTGCTGGTGGTGAGCCTGGGGGGGTGGTGGTTCACCGCCGCGCTAGGGGGAATGGTGCAACTTGGCCTGCTGGAATTCTTCCGGATGGCGCAATTCAAGGGAATTCGCCCCGCCACAAAAACCACCCTGGTGGCCTGCCAACTGCTGCTGTTCACCACCCAGTGGGCGATCCAGGGCGGGCTACCAGCTGATGTGGCCCATGCTGTTCTGCCCCTCTCTGGAGCCGCCATATGCGGCTGGCTACTGCTGCAACCGGTGACGGGTTCCATCGCCGACATTGCGGCATCGATTTTCGGGTTGTTCTACCTCGGTTTTTTGCCCAGCCACTGGCTGAGTCTGCGCGGTTTGGACAACGGTCTGGAGATCACGCTGTCGGCCTGCCTGATGATCGTGGCCACCGACATCGGCTCCTGGGCCGTGGGACGGCGCTACGGGCGACGGCCCCTCTCACCGATCTCCCCCGGGAAAACCATCGAAGGGGCGATCGGGGGATTCATCTCGGCCATGCTGATCGGCCTGGTCTGCGGCCAGCTGATGGGCTGGGCGCTGCATGGCCTGCCGGGCCTGCTGCTGGGCGCACTGATCGCGCTGTTCGCCTTGGTGGGGGACCTGACGGAATCGATGATGAAACGCGATGCAGGTGTGAAGGATTCCGGTGACGTGCTGCCCGGCCACGGCGGAATCCTGGACCGGATCGACAGCTATCTGTTCACCCCAGCGGTGGTCTTTTATGCGATCGCTCTGTGCCAACCGCTGTTGGCCTCATAACCAGCGCTAAAGGGTGACGCTGGCCTGACCTTTGAGGGCCAACTGACCACTCACTAGCTGCACCTGCTCGATTCGAATGGCGGGTTCCATCGGAAGCAAGGTGCGCAGTTCATCGCCGGTCTCCGGTCGGAAGCACAACGTTCCCTGCTCGGCATTGAGGCGGAAGCGACGGTGAACAGGGTCTTGCTGGGCAGCGACGGGCACCTGCAACTCGAGCAGATCCTCGTCAATGCGCAGAGCCCCCAACGGGCTGAGACCCATCAGCTGCTCAGCCATCCAGTCCCCGAGCCAGCGCCAGGGTTCGGCCAGCAAAGCGCTGTTGAGCTGACGGCCGTTGAAGGTCACCTCGCCCTCCACCTGGAACGGCTGCTGTAGGACGAGCATCTGACCCGGACTCAGCAGCTTCATGTCCACCGCAATCGGACCGCTGCACAACTCCACGCTCTGCAAGGGCAGCCCCTGGAAACAGGCATCCCTCGCTTTGAGGGTCACTCCATCCAGACGCCCCCGCAGCAAAGACCAGGTGGAACCGTTCAGGACTAATTCGAGGCTGCCGAGGCTGTCGCATTGGCTGCGAATCCAAAGGCGCAGGGCCCCTGCCAGCACATTGAGAACGGGATCAGCCATTGGTCAACAGCGCATGACAACGCTCAGCCACCTTGCGGGGCTGAGCGATATGGGGGAGGTGGCCGCAGGAGGGGAAGGTCTCCACAGGCTGATCCAGCAAGGCCTGAAGCGCCTGTTTCTGCGGAGCACGCAGAATCCGATCAGTCGCACCCCAGATCACGTGCAGTGATTGGCAGGGCAGGGGGTCGCCA
>NZ_JBGKDP010000074.1:0-4277 GCF_042954245.1 Parasynechococcus sp. | reverse complement strand
AGGTGAAACCAAGGGAGCGAAAAGCCTCGACTAGAGGTTCGCTCTCCGCAAGCGCGAGCACAGCGCGAATCTGCTCGTTGGGCACCTCAATTCGTGCAGCAAAACCATGGGATCGCACACGGACGGTGCTGAACCCCCTGGCGATCAACCAAGCTTCCGCCTGGCCCACCCGCTTCAACCGCTCAGCGCTGATGCTTTCGCCATAGGGGAAGCGAGAGGCCAAGCAGGGCTGTGCTGGCTTATCCCACCAGGGAAAACCAAGGGCCCGAGACAAAGAACGGATCGCTGCTTTGTCGATCGACAATTCAGCCAGGGGGGAGCGAACCCCTGCCTCTCGTGCGGCGGCAATGCCGGGCCGGTGATCACCGAGGTCATCAAGATTGACCCCATCAATCACCAAGGCATCACCCGCAGCCGCGGCAATGGGCTGAAGGTGGTGGTGCAGTTCACGCTTGCAGGCAAAGCAGCGATCCACGGGATTGCTGCTGTAGTCGGGGTCGTTCAACTCGGCCGTTGCACACTCCCGATGCGAAATGCCGATCCACGAGGCCTGATCACGGGCTTCCCGCAACAGATGCGGCGCCAGTGCCGGAGAGATCCCCGTTACCGCCAGGGCGGCTTCGCCCTTGGCTTCGTAGGCCATCGCCGCCACAAGGGTGCTGTCGACACCACCGGAGTACGCCACACACAGGGCGGACTGCGCCGCCATCCAGTGCCGCAGGTCCGCCAGCAGTTGCTGCTCTCGATCCGCCAAAGGCTCCTGCAACCAAAACATCAGCGGGGAAAACCAGTTGAGCTAGGTAGGCTCCAACGGTAAGAGCCGTCCTCATGCCTCGAAGCATCGGCATCGGCATTGTCACTGCAGCAGACAGCCGCGAGCGCAGCCACGGACAGCTGCACATCTATGACGGTGAGGGCAAGGGCAAAAGCCAGGCAGCCCTTGGGGTTGTACTGCGCACGATTGGACTCGGCATCTGCGAGCAGCGACAGACCCGGGTGCTGCTGTTGCGCTTCCTCAAAGGCCCAGGGCGGGCCTACGACGAAGATGCGGCCATCGAGGCCTTGCAACAGGGTTTCCCCCATCTGATCGACCACCTGCGCACCGGACGGGCCGATCACTTCACCGCCGACGAAGCCACTCGATTCGACCGAGACGAAGCCCAGCGGGGCTGGGTGATTGCCAAGGGCGCGATCGCCAGTGCCCTCTACTCGGTGGTGGTTCTGGACGAGCTGAATCCGGTTCTGGATCTCGGCCTGCTGGACCTGGAGGACGTGGTCCGCACCCTCAGCAACCGGCCTGAGGGGATGGAGATCATCGTCACCGGTCGGGCCGCACCGGCTCCCTTGGTGCGTGAGGCGGACCTCCATTCAGAGATGCGGGCCCATCGCCGTCCGGGCATGAACGACAACCGGGTGGTGCCTCTCAATGTGAGCAGCGGTATTGAGATCTACACCGGTGAAGGCAAAGGCAAATCAACCAGTGCACTCGGGAAAGCGCTGCAGGCCATCGGGCGGGGCATTAGCCAGGACAAGAGCCATCGGGTCTTGATCCTGCAATGGCTCAAAGGCGGCAGCGGCTACACCGAAGACGCGGCCATCGCCGCCCTGCGCGAGAGCTATCCCCACTTGGTGGACCACCTCCGCTCCGGCCGCGATGCCATCGTCTGGCGTGGCCAGCAGGAGCCGATTGACTACGTGGAGGCCGAACGAGCCTGGGAGATCGCACGGGCCGCCATCTCCAGCGGCCTCTACAAGACCGTGATCCTCGATGAGTTGAACCCCACAGTCGACTTGGAGCTGCTGCCCGTCGAACCGATCCTGCAGACCCTGCTGCGCAAACCGGCGGAAACCGAGGTGATCATCACGGGGCGCTGCAAAAACCCTCCGGCCTATTTCGATCTGGCCAGCATCCATTCGGAGATGGTCTGCCACAAGCACTACGCCGAACAGGGCGTGGATCTCAAACGGGGCGTGGATTACTAACCCTGAGGTTCAGTAGCGGGGGATTGCAGGATCCACCTGCTGCGACCAGGCATTAATTCCACCGGTCACATTCGTGGCCGCGATTCCCTGCTGAGCCAACAGCTCGACTGCACGCGCAGAGCGCCCCCCGAGCGTGCAGTGCACCAAAAGGCGCCGTCCCTCCGCTAATGCACGAACGCGATCGATCGCCTCTCCACTCTCCAGCGAGGCCAACGGAACCAAATGGCTTCTTTCTATCGAAGCCACCTCTGCTTCAGCAGGATTGCGGACATCAACAAGCACAATCTCGTCTGGAGCGGAGTCGAGCAGGGCCTTCAGCTCCGTGACAGTGATGGCTTCCATCTCCGATGACGCCGGACGGCAGAACTGGCGGTAGTCAATCAGGCTCTCAACTTTCGGTCGGTCTGGATCAACGCGGAGGGTGAGTTCGCGAAATCGCATGGCCAGGGCGTCAACTACCAGTAGCCGACCATCCAGGCACTCGCCAATGCCGGTGATCAGCTTGATCGCTTCGGTGGCCTGAAGCAGACCGATCAGCCCCGGCATCACACCCATCACACCAGCCTCCGAGCAGGTCGGAACAGCGTCCGGCGGAGGTGGTTCCGGCAGCAGATCGCGGTAATTGGGGCTCGTCGGCGTGCGGTTGAACACGCTGACCTGGCCGTCAAAGCGCTGCACGGAGCCATAGACGAGGGGCTTCCCGAGCAACACAGAGGCGTCGTTGATCAGATACCGGCTGGGGAAGTTGTCGGTGCCGTCACAGACCAGGTCGTAGGCACCGATGAGGTCCAGGGCATTGCCCACATCCAGCATGCATTCATGCACCTCCACCTGGCAGTGGGGGTTGAGGTCGTGGATCCGCGCCGCCGCCGAGCGGGCCTTGGAGCCGCCAACCCCGCTGGAGCTGTGGATCACCTGCCGCTGGAGATTGGAGAGCTCCACCACATCTCCATCCACGATTCCGATACGGCCTACGCCTGCCGCCGCCAGGTAAAGCAGCAGAGGAGATCCCAGCCCCCCGCTGCCAACACAGAGCACAGAAGCAGACTTCAACCGAAGCTGACCGGCAGGACCAACCTCGGGAAGGATCAGATGGCGGGCGTAGCGCCCCCGCTCATCAGCACTCAGCATCGGTTGGTCATGCATGGTTGTGAGTGTCCCAGAGCTGAATCGGGATTTCATCCACGCTGCGGTCACCATGCAGCCACCAGGCCCGCAAGCCGAGCGAGGCAGAAAGAATTAGCATCACACTTCCAGCCTCCCCCCAGCGCCGATCGTGGGGCGAGGGCACGGGCTCGGATGCTGGATGGGAGTGGGCCACGCCAAGACAACGTTGATGGCGATCCCGGGCCCATCGCTGGGCTGCCAACTGCTCCCTCGGATCCACAAGAAACCTTCTGCGACGGTCGTGGACAGGCCGCTGACCGGATGCCCCTCGTCCCCAGACATTGCAACAGGGCCAGGTCGTGGTCAGCCTCAAACCCCCTGAATTCGTCCGCTGTCCCAGCAGCAAGGCACAGCCTTCTTCAGGGTGGGGCGCCAACAGAATGCGGCGCAAATCCGTGTGGCATCGGTGATCAATCTGCAGCACGGATGGCGTAGACCCCGTCGCACCGATACGCTCAGCTGAAATTGTGAAGGATTTAGTCGTTCTCATGAGTGACGCCACCACTGAAGTTAAGGATGCCGCCACAACCGTGACGACACCCCTCGAAACCCCTGCTCAGGAGGACACCACCTCCTTCGCTGAGCGCTACAGCGACGTGCTGGGCAAGGTGAACGACACGCTCGATCAGGTCGACTGGAGTCAGATGGGACGCATCGGCAAGATCGTCGGCATCTTTGCGGCCGTGATCATTGCCCAGATCCTGATCAAGGGGATCCTCGACACGATCAATCTGTTGCCGATCGTTCCGGGCCTGCTTGAACTGCTCGGCGTGGTCGTGGTGGGCCAATGGAGCTGGAAAAATCTGACCACCAGCGACAAGCGCGATGCCCTGGTTCAGCGTGTTCAAACACTCCGGAAGGAGTACCTGGGCTGATCCTCAAAGCCGCCGAGCCAGATCTTTGAGGCTGGCTCGGCATTGGCTCAGATAACTCCCCCCAAACAAATTGGCGTGGTTGAGCAGGTGGTATAGGTTGTAGATCTCCACCCGACCGTCAGCGCCTGGAGCCTCGGGTATCACCTCCCGATAACCCGACCGGAAGGCTTCACTGAAGCCGCCGAACAGTCGGGTCATGGCCAAATCAACTTCCCGATCAGCCCACCAACTGGCGGGATCAAAAATGCTCCC